>NZ_PNDK01000022.1:0-35846 GCF_005887265.1 Pseudoalteromonas sp. S1608 | reverse complement strand
CGGTCAGCGGTCAGCGGTCAGGTAGTAAAATTAAACACCGAGCCTTATGCAAGCCCAGTTTTTATATTATAGGCGAGAGTTTACTCGCGCACTTTCACAACATGTCAAACTACCTGCGCGGCGTAAAGCCCCGCCTACGTTTAACCCAAACACCGTACTTGGCTTAATCTTTTGCTGGCAACTGACAGCTGAAGACTAAAAACTGTTCTTTAACCTAAACCATCGCTGCTTTTACATACACATCAAAGCGGTTTTTCTTGGTTTTGATTTGCATGCTTGGAGTTTTATCATTTAAAAATGGTGCGTAATCGGGGCGTTTAACCACTACACGCTTACTGGCAAGTGGGTAAGCAAACTCGAGTAAATCATCGGCGTCGGTATCGCCACCCACTAACTCTTGGAATACCCGCATTTCTTTTTTAACCAATGCTGATTTTTCACGGTGAGGGAACATTGGATCAAGGTAAACCACATCGGGCATGCTGTCACATTGGGCAAGTAAGGTATGGCTTGAGCCAAAGATAAGGCTCATATTTTGCTGCATCCATGGGCCAATTTCACTATCGTTATAAGCACGTTGTAAGCCATCATATAACAGTGCAGCAACCACGGGATGGCGCTCATGTAGAATTACTTTACAGCCTAGCGAGGCTAACACAAAACCGTCGCGTCCAAGGCCTGCTGTGGCATCGAGTACCACTGGCGTTGCGCCCTTATTAAGGCCAACCGCTTTGGCAATTGATTGCCCTTTACCACCACCAAATTTACGCCTATGTGCAACGGCACCAGTTACAAAGTCTACGTTAATAGCACCTAGTTTTGGCTCGTCAGTTTTATACAGGCTTAGTCCTTTATCATCGTAATGCAAGCTAAAACCACTGCTTTGCTCTGCCCATTGAGCAAGCCCAAAGCGTGCTTCTAACTCATTTAAATAAGGTCGACACTCTTTAAACGCACACTGTATAACCACTTCACACTCCGATGATAAATTTCACCGTTATTATACCCAAACAAAGCCAATATACGATCTCTAGTTTAAAACAACTCAATATCGTTATTTTCGCTCTCAGGTTCTGGCTGCGTTTGTTGTTTACTTAGTTGTGTTTGAGTAATTAAGTCATCACGCTGTTGAGTGGTTGTTTTTAGTTGGTGCTTAATAAAGGCTAAATCATTAGTGGTTGCAACCAGCTGCTGTGATGTATGACTAAGCTGAGTTATTTGCTGATTAAATTGCGAAGCTGGTATCTCGTTGAGTGTTTGTATTAGCGATTGGAGTTGCTCAAGCTGCTCTGTAAGCTGGCTAATTGCACTCGTTTGCATGGCGTTTTGATTTTTAAGCTGGGCAACAATATCTTGAAAAGCAAGGGTTAGCTCATTATCGCGCATTAGTCGATATTGGTGCTGCTGTATAGTAACTACTTTTTCGTTAGTTACTTCTAAAATATGCGGAAATAAATCTTTATAGCGGCCATAAAGTGATGGCGTATCTACAGGCATATTTTTAATTAATAGTGAAATATTAGGGTAATTAATAATAGTACTATGACCAATATCAACAAAGCGTTCTGCATTTTTATGCTGTATGAGTAGCTCTTGCTCTAATGGGCATACACCTGTTTCTTGGCTATAAAACATTCCCTGGTTATTCTGCCAAAAAACAACCACGACATTGAGGTGTAATGGAGTAAAAAAACCTAAAAAGTATTCACTTAATAATTCTAAATTATCGGCATGATAGCTTTGACAAACAAAACGCATAATGCGCCCCATGTCACCGGTCTCAATCATCGCCATTTCAGCTGTTTTATTGGCCTTTGCTATATCATACTGCAGTGTTGCACACTGCTTGCGATACTGGTAAAGAATTTTAATGCGTGCCATCAGCTCCTGTGCGTTAAAAGGCTTCAAAATGTAGTCAGCCCCGCCAACACTAAACCCTTTAATACGTTCAGCTTGCCCCACTTTGGATGATAAAAACATTACCGGAATATCTGTTGTGGCTTTATTTTGTTTAATAGTTTGGCAAACCTCATAACCAGACATCCCCGGCATTTCAACATCAAGCAAAATAATATCGGGGTTATATTTAATCGCTTGTCTTATGCCATCTTCACCATTTTTGGCGTGGATCACTTTGCAAAACCCAGCTAAAGATTCTTCAATAATATGGTGCATTAATTTATCGTCATCAATTGCCAGTATTAACTTTGCCATGCGTTAGTCCCTTTTAGTACTTTGTTAAAAGCATAGTACGCCATGTTAAAACTACTAAAATTTATTCAAAATATTCTTTAACAGCGCTGTATTTTAGGCAATAAAAAAGCGCCTCTGGGGCGCTTTTGTAATTATATTTTAATCCGCAAAAATCAACAGACCCTAAGCGGCGATGCCGCTGTGGCGCAGTAGTGCATCTACACTTGGCTCACGACCGCGGAAGTTTTTAAACAGTGCCATTGGCTCTTCGCTGCCGCCTTTTTCAAGAATATGCTGCATAAACGCTTGGCCAGTTTGTGGATTAAAAATCCCCTCTTCTTCAAATTTAGAGTAGGCATCAGCCGAAAGTACTTCAGCCCATTTATACGAGTAATAGCCTGCACTGTAACCGCCCGCAAAAATATGACTAAAGCCATGCTGAAAACGGTTAAACGCTGGCGGCTTAATGACTGAGGTACGACTGCGTACATCATCAAGTACAGCTTGAATGTTACATGGTTTGTCTGCCACGTAGTCATGGTGAATTTTAAAATCGAATAACGAGAACTCAAGTTGTCTTAGCATTTGCATACCTGAGTTGTAATTTTTAGCGGCCAATAGTTTATCTAGTAGCTCTTTTGGTAATGGCTCACCGGTTTCGAAGTGGCCTGAAATAAAGCTTAGGGCTTCTTCTTCGTAACACCAGTTTTCTAAAAACTGACTTGGCAATTCAACGGCATCCCATGCCACACCATTAATACCAGCAACAGGCGCTGCATCTACTTGAGTTAACATGTGGTGAATGCCGTGACCAAACTCATGGAACAGTGTGGTTACTTCATTATGGGTAAACAAAGCAGGCTTATCGCCAATCGCTTTATTAAAGTTACACACTAAGTAAGCAACTGGTGTTTGAAGTTCACCATTAGCACGCACTTTACGACCCATACAGTCATCCATCCACGCACCACCACGCTTGTGGTCACGGGCGTATAAATCTAAGTAGAAACGGCCACGTAAAGTATTGTTGCTATCGTAAATTTCAAAAAAGCGCACATCTTTATGGTAAGTATCAATGTCTTTTTGCTCTTTAACAGTAATACCAAACAAGCGGTTAACAGTTTCGAACAAACCACTGAGCACTTTATCGGCAGGGAAGTATGGGCGTAATACTTCATCTGAAATCGCGTATTTTTCTTGCTTTAGCTTTTCGCTGTAATAACCAAAGTCCCATGCCTGTAGTTCACTAATACCGTGCTGTTGCTCTGCGTATTGTTGCAACTCTTTAAGCTCTTGCTCTGCTTGTGGCTTAGATTTAGCAGCTAAGTCTTCTAAAAATGAAAATACCTGGGCAGGTGATTCTGCCATTTTTGTAGCTAAAGATTTTTCGGCGTAATTATTAAAGCCAAGTAATTGTGCTAACTCATGACGCAGTGCCAGCTCTTCACTCATAATCGCCGAGTTATCAAACTCTCCTGCATTTGGACCTTGATCGGATGCACGAGTAGAAAACGCGGTGTATGTTTCTTTGCGAAGTTCACGGTCGTCTGCGTAAGTCATTATAGGTAAGTAAGATGGGAAATCGAGAGTAAATACCCAGCCTTCTAAGCCTTTACTTTTTGCTGTATCAGCCGCTAATGCCAGTGCTGACTCTGGTAAGCCCGCTAGTTGGCTTTTATCGGTAATATGCTTATGCCATGCAAGCGTGGCATCCATCACGTTATTACCAAATTTTGAAGCTAGCTCTGATAAACGCGCACTAATTTCACCGTAGCGTTTTTGCTGCTCAGGATTTAGTGCAATGCCTGAAAGCTTAAAGTCACGCAATGCGTTGGTAACGGTTTTTTGCTGAGCGGTAGTGAGTGTTTTAAATTCATCGCTATTATAAAGCGCGCTGTAAGCCTCATATAAGCCTTGGTGTTGGCCAACAAAAGTAGAATATTCAGAAATAAGCGGTAAACACTGCTCATAAGCTTCGCGAAGTTCATCGTTGTTCATCACCGAGTTTAAATGTGATACCGGTGAAAATAATCGCGATAGTTTATCGTCAGCTTCTTCAAGGGGTAATACTAAATCATTCCAGGTGTATGATTGCTTTGCTAATACATCATCAATTGCACTGCGACAGTGCTCAATACCTTTTTTTAGTGCCTGGACAACATGCTCTGGCTTTATTTTTGAAAAAGGCGGTAAACCTTCAAGCCCGATTAGGGGATTTGTTTGTGCATTGCTCATAGTCATTCTCAGTTTGTGCAAATATAAAAATGAAGTTGGGGCAAAATACGTAAATACAAGGGGAAGTGTTCAGCTCTTAGCTTAATATACGCTCGACTAATAATACCTTGATCTTAACTAGCTTGATTTTCGTTTGATGGTAGAGATTTTAGCAAACCTGAACAAGTGACTTGTTCATCGCATATGATATTATCGGTAAAACATTGTTAAACACATTTAGAGGATTAAACATGGCTCAGCATTTTGATTACATTGCAATTGGTGGCGGTAGTGGTGGTATTGCATCAGCTAACCGTGCAGCAATGCGTGGCGCAAAAGTAGCACTTATTGAAGCAAAACACATGGGTGGCACCTGCGTAAACGTAGGGTGTGTTCCTAAAAAAGTAATGTGGCACGGTGCTCAAGTTGCTGAAGCTATTAATCTTTATGCTCCTGATTACGGATTTGATGTTGAAGTTAAAGGCTTTGACTGGTCAAAACTAGTAGAAAGCCGTGAAGCCTATATTGGCCGTATTCACAAAGGCTATGATAATGGTTTAGCTAAAAATGGCGTAACTGTGATCAAAGGTTTTGCAAAGTTTGTTGATAGTAAAACCGTTGAAGTAGATGGCGAACACTATACTGCCGATCACATTTTAGTTGCCGTTGGTGGCCGCCCTACTATTCCTAATATTCCAGGTGCTGAACACGGTATTGATTCAAACGGCTTTTTTGAGCTGAACGAACAACCTAAACGTGTTGCTGTTGTTGGTGCCGGTTATATTGCCGTAGAAATTGCCGGTGTGCTGCACAGCTTAGGTACACAGACTCACTTATTTGTTCGTAAGAGCAAGCCACTACGTACCTTTGACCCATACATTATCGACACACTGGTTGATATTATGGCAAAAGAAGGCCCAACACTGCACACTGAGTGTTCACCAAAAGAAGTGGTAAAAGAGGCTGATGGCAGCTTAACAATTCACTTTGAGAATGGTTACAGCGAAAATGTTGACCAGGTTATTTGGGCTATAGGCCGTACGCCAACAACTGATAAAATTAACCTTGCTGCAGCTGGCGTAGAAGTAAACGAAAGCGGTTATGTAAAAGTAGATGAATACCAAAACACCACAGCTGAAAATGTATACGCTGTGGGTGATATTATCGAAAATGGTATTGAGCTTACACCGGTTGCTGTTAAAGCGGGTCGTACTCTATCGGAGCGTTTATTTAATAAAGAATTGCCGAACGATTTAAAAATGGACTACAGCCTAGTACCAACCGTAGTATTTAGCCATCCACCTATCGGCACAATTGGCTTAACTGAGCAAGAAGCTATTTCTCAGTACGGCGGCGAAAATGTAAAAGTATATAAATCGAGCTTTGCAGCTATGTACACCGCAGTTACTCAGCACCGCCAAGCCTGTAATATGATGCTAGTGTGTGCAGGCGATGATGAAAAAGTAGTAGGTTTACACGGTATTGGTTTTACCGTTGATGAAATGATTCAGGGCTTTGCAGTCGCCATGAAAATGGGCGCCACTAAAGCCGATTTTGACGCCGTGGTTGCACTACACCCAACCGGGTCTGAAGAGTTTGTTACTATGAGATAAGCTCGAGGTTCGAGAAATAAAAAAACCTTGCGGTTAACATCGCAAGGTTTTTTTATTTAGAAGTTAGATGTTTTGCTCGAGACCCGCAGCCCGTCGCCCGCTAACCTTCGTATTTTAAGCTAAATGCTCTCGGGCTAAATACTCTAACGATTGCATTTCTTGTAAGCGACTAATACAGCGTTTAAATTCAAAGTTTAAATTGCCTTGCGTATAGAGCTCGGTAATCGGTTTTTCTGCAGAGATAATTAACGTTACATTACGCTCATAAAATTCATCTACCAACGCAATAAAGCGCCTTGCTGCGTCATCATTATTTTGCCCTAGCTGTTTTACATTAGATAAAATCACCGTGTTATATAATCGGCTTATTTCCATGTAATCAACTTGGCTACGCGCGGTTTCACACAGTTCGCTAAATTCAAACATAACGATGCAGTCAGATACTTTGCGAGTGTTGATCATCCGCCCTTCTATTTCTATTGGGGTATCTAGTTTACCGACTTCTGGCGAGAGCTTGTCAAAATATTCGAATAGGTTTTTATCAGCTTGTTCATCAAGCGGGCTATGAAAAATTTCAGCTTGTTCAAGAGTACGCAGTCGGTAATCAACGCCTGAATCTACATTAACTATTTCAGTATGCTTATTTACTAAGGCAATAGCCGGTAAAAAACGGGCACGCTGTAAACCATTGCGGTATAAGTCGTCAGGTATAATATTTGACGTGGCAACCAGTACAATACCGCGAGCGAATAATGCTTCCATTAAACCACCGAGCAACATAGCGTCGGTAATGTCTTGAACAAAAAATTCATCAAAACAAATTATGTCTGTTTCTGCTTTGAAAATATCGGCTACTGTTTCTAAAGGGTTGGCAGTGTTATTTAACTTTTTAAGTTCATCGTGTACTCGGTGCATAAAGCGGTGAAAATGCACTCGCATTTTTCTATCACCCGGTAACGCTTCATAAAAAGTATCAACAAGGTAAGTTTTACCACGGCCTACACCACCCCAAAAGTATAAACCTTTAATTGGAGCTGGCTCTGCTTTATTAAAAAGCTTTGCAAAAAAACCTTTAGATTGTGGTTTTGCTTGTGTTAAATCGTCGTATAAACGCTGTAAATGACGAACTGCATTTTCTTGTGCTGCGTCATGTACAAAGTCATCGCGTTGAAGGTCTTGCTGGTATGTTTGCCAAGGAGTCATATCTATTTACAGTTAAAACACAGTTTAATTTGTAAAGCATATTAACACGCATCAATACTCAGGGTATATTAGACTTAGTAGCATTTTAATTTTTTAGTTATTTTCGCATAGAGGTGAATTTATGGGTACATTTACATGGGTAGGATTAGTGGTAGTAGTTGCTATTGCTGCATTTTTCGTTGGTGCCTTTGTCACTAAAAAACAGTTTAAACAAGATGAATTAGAGCAACAAGCAGAGCAAGCTAAGCATTCGCTTGAGCAGTATCGCCAAGATGTTGCCGACCATTTAGCGAATACTGGTAAGTTAGTAAACAAAATGAAAGAAAACTACGATCAGTTATTAAGTCACGTTGAAGAAACTAATCAACTGTTACTTGAAGACAGAAATAAAGCCCCTGCTGAACCGTTTTTCTCTAAAGAAACCACCGAACAGTTACAAGCGTCATTAAAAGAACGTAGTTCAGATCGCTCAAACGCCGATGCTCAACCAGCTGATTATGTGTCGGGTAAGTCAGGTTTATTTGCAGGTGATGAGAATACTTCTAAAGCATCTTGATGAACTTTTTTTTGACCCCATAGTCTTTAGATATAACAGCTTTGTTGTTTTATCTTACTGATATACTTTTTTGAGGCTGCTTATTGCAGCCTTTTGCTTTTTAAGTGGAGTAAACCCTGACTATGAAAATGAAATTATCACTTATCAGTGCTGCTATTTTATCTACTAGCTTATTATTAAGTCCAACCGCCTCGTTTGCTAAGTTGCCGGTTGCCGTTAATGGTCAACAATTACCAACACTTGCCCCTATGCTTGAGCAAATCACGCCAGGTGTAGTGAGTATTCAGGTTTCAGGCTCTAAAGAAGTGCGTCGACGCGGTGACCCACTCGATTTCTTTTTTGGTAACCCGCAGCCACGTAGCCAAAAGCGACAGTTTAGTGGTTTAGGCTCTGGAGTTATTATTGATGCCGACAAAGGCTATGTGGTTACCAACAACCATGTAGTACAAGACGCCGAAAAAATGGTAGTTACCCTCGAAGATGGTCGCGAATATGATGCAACAAAAATTGGCAGCGATAAAGAGTCTGATATTGCGCTACTACAAATAGACGCAGATGAATTAACCGCGGTAAAACTTGCTAACTCAGATGACTTACGTGTCGGTGATTTTGCTGTAGCTATTGGTAACCCTTTTGGTTTAAGCCACACAGTTACCTCAGGTATTGTTAGCGCACTAGGCCGTAGTGGTTTAAATATTGAAGGTTACGAAGATTTCATTCAAACCGATGCCGCGATTAACCAAGGCAACTCAGGTGGCGCTTTAGTTAATTTAAACGGTGAGTTAATTGGTATTAATACCGCCATTTTAGGTGCATCGGGTGGTAATGTGGGGATTGGTTTTGCTATTCCATCAAATATGATGAAAAACCTTGTTGATCAAATTGTAGAACATGGTGAAGTACGCCGTGGCTCGCTAGGTATTTCAGGCCGCCCTCTTGATGCAGGCCTTGCCAAAGCACAGCAGCTTGATGTTAAACAAGGTGCTTACGTTATGCAGGTACTCGATGATACAGCTGCCAGCAAAGCCGGTATTAAAGCAGGCGATGTGATTATTAGCATTAATGGCAGTGAAATTAGTGGCTTCCATGAACTGCGAAGCAAAATAGCCACCTTAGGTGAAGGCCGTGAAGTGCAGCTAGGAATTTATCGTGATGGTAAAGTTAAAAACGTTGAAGTTACCCTAGATGGCGCATCAGGAATTACAGCGGCAGGTGAAGAATTACACCCAGCATTCCAAGGTGCAACACTAGAAAATGTGAAGAAAAACAAAATGAAAGGCATTGAGGTAACCTCTGTCGATCCTCGTTCACCATCAGCACGGGTTGGCCTTGAAGAAGGCGATGTTATTGTGCAAGTAAACCGTCAAAGGGTAGAAAGCATTCGCGATATGAACCAAATTATCGACGATATTCAAGGTAATATTGTGTTAGGTGTTAAACGTGGACGCGAGTCTATCTTTGTATTAATTCAGTAATAATACAATAAAAGTAACAGCGGCACTTGCCGCTGTTATTTTTTTTGTGCCATCATAAAGGGATTGCTCACTAACAATAAGAATACCGTGCTAAAACTTCTAAAATTTGTACTTCCTCCTTTGTTTGCCGGTTTAGGCATTGCTTTTTTAGTGGTTTTTTTCAGCCCTAACATGCGCACTGCATTACTACCTAATGTTCCCCTGCCAAGCGCAATGACCACAAGCCATTTAAGCTTTTCTGATGCGGTTAAACGCGCGGCACCATCGGTTGTCACTATTTTTTCAGAGAGTATTTCTAAAGAGCCACGCTACAAGCGCCAAAATACGGTGCAAGAGTTAGGATCTGGCGTGATCATGTCACCCGATGGCTATATACTGACTAACTACCATGTGATCAATAATGCCGATCAAATACTGGTGATTCTTACCGATGGGAGACGTTTTTTTGATGTACAACTTATTGGCTTTGATACCATTACCGATTTAGCATTATTAAAAATAAATGCCAACCACCTCCCTGTTATTCCTGTTAATGACAACTACACCACGAATGTGGGCGATTTGGTGTTAGCAATCGGGAATCCATTAAATTTAGGGCAAACAATTACTCAGGGGATCATTAGCGCTACTGGTAAGCAAAAAATTACCGACAGTCCTTACAATAACTTATTGCAAATGGATGCCGCTATTAATGTGGGCAATTCGGGAGGAGCGCTGGTAAATTCTAATGGCGATTTAGTAGGGATCACCTCAGCCCAATTTAAAACCCGTGAGAACTTAAACATTCAGGGAATATTTTTTGCTGTACCTTATACCCTTGCTAAAGAAGTTATGGGTAAACTTATTCGCCATGGTCGCGTTGTTCGTGGTTACTTGGGCTTTGAAGGCACTGCAGTAGATAGTACAGGCAAAGAGGTCAATGATAGCTTAACGCCTGTCGCAGGCATGCGTATTACCAATCTCGACCCTCTAGGTCCTGCATGGCAGGCGGGTATAGAAGAGCAAGACATTGTGATTAAAATTGCAGGGCTTTCAGTGGCTAATCCACAAAATGTATTAAAAAAGATAGGCAGTACCGAGCCAGGTAAAGAAATTGAGTTTGAGCTATACCGTAACGGTAAAATACAAAAAATAATGGTGAAAGTAGCCGAGCTCGAAACCAAGCTATAAAGCGCTTGTTTACCCTTTGACATCAGGCATAAAAAAACGCGATATATAATCGCGTTTTTTATGCGTTAGAATAATAATTGTATTAATATAACTAATTGCTTTTGCGTTTGATGTTAGCACCTAACGCACTGAGTTTATCTTCAATACGCTGATAACCTCTATCTACATGATAAATACGATCAACAACCGTTTCACCTTGGGCCACAATCCCCGTTAAAATAAGGCTCGCTGATGCTCGTAAATCGGTTGCCATAACCTGCGCACCCGATAAGCTTTGTGTCTCACCACAAAAAGCCGTATTGCCTTCAAGGCGAATATTAGCGCCCATACGTTGTAACTCAGGCACATGCATAAACCGATTTTCAAAAATAGTTTCGGTAATGGTCGCACTGCCGTTAGCCACTACATTTAAAGCGGTAAATTGAGCTTGCATGTCGGTTGGAAAACCTGGGTGCGGCATAGTTTTAATATTAACCGCTTTAAGCTCTCGGCCTCGCATATCAAGATAAATACTATCCTCATGCACTTCTAGTAGCGCGTTGGTTGCACGCAGTTTTTCAATTACCGGCTCAAGTGAATGAAAGTCGGTCATTTTACACAGTACTTCGCCACCGGCCATCGCGGCGGCAACTAAGAAGGTACCGGTTTCAATACGATCCGGTAATATGCGGTGCTCACAACCTGATAGGCGCTCAACCCCTTCAATCTCAATACGGCTAGAACCTGCACCAGTAATTTTAGCGCCCATTGCAATTAAGCAATTAGCTAAATCGATGATTTCGGGCTCGCGCGCTGCATTTTCTAAAACAGTTTTGCCATCTGCAAGCGTTGCCGCCATGAGTAAGTTTTCGGTAGCACCGACACTGATCATTTCCATGAAAATTTCAGCGCCTTTTAAGCGTCCATTTACTTTGGCATTAATATAACCATTTTCCACAGTTATTTGCGCGCCCATGCGCTCTAAACCTTGAATATGAATATCAACTGGGCGTGCACCAATAGCACAGCCACCAGGCAAAGATACTTGAGCCTCACCAAAACGAGCCACTAAAGGCCCAAGTGCGAGCACTGATGCGCGCATTTGCTTTACTAAATCATAAGGCGCTAGTGTACTATTTACCGTTGCACCATCAATAATCAGTGAATCACCTTGCCACTGAACATCGGCGCCTAAGGTTTTTAATAAAGCTTCAGTAGTAATAATATCGCGAAGGCGCGGTACATTAGTAAAGGTACTTTTGCCCTCGGGCAATAAGGCTGCAAATAAAATAGGCAGTGCCGCATTTTTAGCGCCAGAAATAGTTACTTCACCAGCCAGTGAAGTGCCACCTTGAATTACAAATTGATCCATCTAAGGGGCCCTATTTATTGCGGTAAAATGAATTTTTGCTCACGTTTCCACTCAGTCGGAGTAAAAGCGCGGATAGAAACAGCGTGAATGGTGCCATCTGAAATAGTGTTCATTAATGGGCCATACACTAACTGTTGCTTTTTAACACGACTTAATCCGTCAAAGCATTCACCAACCGCAATTACTTCATAATGACTACCATTGGCTTTTACATGTACTTCAGCTAACTGAAGTTCGTCGCGTAATAATGTTTCGACTTGACTCGTTTCCATAACTCTCACTCAAATAGGGTTGTAACCTGACCCAACTGCATAAGGTTTTGCAGTTGTTCAGGTGGGTTTTGCAATTCAAGGCGAATACCTTGCTGCTTAAATTCTGTAAAAGAGTGAATTAACCAAGCTAAGCCGGCTGTGTCAACCCTTGTGACCTCACTTAGGTCAAAATAAAGGGTTTTATGCTTAGTTTGTCGCTTAGTGTTCAGAAGCCGTTCATTGCCAATTGAGTTATGAGTCAATTCACCAGTAACTCGTAAATGCTGCTCATCAACTTGGCTGATTGCCAATTTACTCATTTGTATCGCTGCCTCTAAACTGAACCGGTAGCTTACTTTTTTGCTCTAATAGGCCGCTAACATGGTCAATACCTTGTTGACGTAAAATACCCTGAAGTTCACTTTGTTTTGCATCAAGTAAACTAATACCTTCAGCAATCATGTCGTAAGCGCGCCATTCACCGCTTCGGTCTTCACGTACTTTAAAATCAATTTTTATATCAGGTTTACCCGCTTCAACAATTTTGGTTTTTACCACCACCACGTCTTTACCTTTAAAAGGTTGCTCGGCAGCAAATTCAACTTGTTGGTTAGTGTATTGGGTAAATACACCGGCATAGGTGGCAACTAAGTACTCTCTAAATGCACCAATAAAACGCTGAATATCTTCAATTGCTTTTGCTTTTTCTGCCTTGTCGGTAATTGCGCGTACCTTAGACACTTCGCTACCTAACACTCTTAGTGCCGCATATTTGTAGTCAATGTACGGCATTAACTCTTCTTCAACAATAACACGTAAATGTTCTTTATCTTTTACTATTAATGGTTGATCTTGGGTAATTCGTGCAAAGGTATTGTCAGCAACTTGACGTACCATTTTATTAGGATCAGTTAATTTTACTTCTGCTGCTTGCACGCTTTGTAATAGCATTAAACTTACCAGCGCAATACTTACTAAAAATGTTTTCAACATAATAATTACTCACTACCTTGGTTGAATAAGAACTGGCCAATTAATTCTTCAAGTACCAATGCCGATTTGGTATCAGTAATTGAATCGCCACTTGCTAATGCTTTGCTTTGCACCCCAAATAAATCATCAATAGCTTGGTCTTGTGCACTGTTTGCAACATCTTCGCCTAAACAGCGTTGCTTAGCTGAATCCGAGGCGATCACAGGGTTAATACCTAAATATTGCTCACCTAAAATACCCGAGGTTAAAATTGAGATAGAGCTGGTATCTGAAAAACGACATAAATACTGCGCATCAATACTCATATTTACTACTGGTAAAAACTCTTGCGGGTGTACATAAATTGACTCGACACGACCAATAACAACTCCCCCTACTTTAATAGGCGCGCGAGTTTTTAATGAGCCTATATTTTCAAACTTGGCGTTTAATGTGTAGGTTTCACCTGAGCCGCTAATACCTGAATTGGCCACTTTAAGCGCTAGCATTGAAAATGCCAAGATACCCAGCGCGACAAAAAAACCAACTAAAATTTCTAATTTCCGTGAATTCATTATTTAATACCCTATTAGCTAGTAAACATTACCGCTGTCAAAATAAAGTCAAAACCTAATACCGCCAGTGATGAATGCACCACTGTTTCTGTTGTTGCCTTGCTGATCCCTTCTGATGTAGGAATACAGTCATACCCTTTATAAAGCGCAATCCAAGTCACAACAATCGCAAATACGATACTTTTAATTAAACCGTTTAGTATATCTTTTTCAAACGACACCTGAGCTTGCATTATTGACCAAAAGCTTCCGGTATCAACGCCTAGCCAATCAACACCGACTAAGTGAGCACCAATAATAGCGACCGCTGAAAAAATTAACGCCAATAACGGCATACTAATCAAGCCAGCCCAAAATCGCGGCGCAATAATACGCCTAAGCGGGTCAATAGCCATCATCTCTAGCGACGATAACTGCTCGGTGGCTTTCATTAAGCCGATTTCAGCGGTTAACGCACTGCCTGCTCTGCCTGCAAATAATAACGCAGTAACTACCGGTCCAAGCTCACGTAACAAGCTAAGCGCTACTAACGGGCCTAGGCTATCTTCTGCACCATAATCAACTAAAACGGTATAACCTTGCAGCGCTAAAACCATGCCGATAAATAATCCTGACACCACAATAATCAACAGCGATTGTGAACCAACCATGTAGAGTTGGCGCACCAGCAGAGGCGTACCTTTTTTTAAATTGGGTAAATGCCATAATGCACTTGCTAGCATGTGAGTTGAACGCCCGAGTGCTGCAAATCGACCCAGCGTTTTATGGCCTATTTTTTGTAGTAAATCCAACATTACTGCGGCTCTCCTAACAGTTCATCTGCATAGGTTTGTGCTGGATAATGAAATGGTACAGGCCCATCTGATAACCCTTTTAAAAATTGTTGCACAAGTGGTGATTCGTGCTGACGCATTTCATCTGGCGTGCCGCTACCAATCACACCTTGCTCGGCAATAATAATAACGTGGTCGGCAATGCTCATTACTTCAGTCACATCGTGTGTAACAATTAAAGAAGATAAACCAAGTACTTCATTTAAAGATTTAATAAGCTTAACCAACACTCCCATTGAGATAGGATCTTGTCCTGCAAAAGGCTCATCATACATAATAAGTTCAGGATCAAGCGCTATAGAGCGAGCCAAGGCTGCACGACGTGCCATACCACCAGATAACTCTGAAGGCATTAAATCTTTAGCACCACGTAAGCCAACTGCTTGTAGTTTCATTAAAACCACTAAGCGAATTAAATCTTCACTGAGTTGTGTATGCTCGCGGATAGGAAATGCGATATTGTCGAACACCGACATATCGGTAAATAATGCACCGCTTTGAAATAACATACTCATACGTTTACGTGCCGCGTAGAGCTCTTTACGGGACATGGCAACTATGCTGTCGTTTTTAAATAAAATATCACCGGAGTCGGGTTTGAGCTGGCCACCAATTAAGCGCAGCATCGTGGTTTTGCCAATTCCGCTTGGCCCCATAATGGCAGTAATTTTACCTTCTGGGACATCAAAGCTCATATTTTTGTATATGACCCTATCGCCTCTAGAAAAGGTAACATCCTTGACTTCTACTATTGATTGCGACAAGTCGCTCTCCATAACAATATTCTCTCATATTTCTATTTTAAGGGTTTTTTGGTCAAGATGGAAAAAACAATTCGTAAGATTTTGTAATAGCCACGAAAAAACAGCTATAAGACTGCGACAAATTGACTTAACCGATGCTTAAACAAGCAACTTAACCCATTAAATAATTATTTTAATAACCGCCTAATGTATTACAGCTTACTCTTTTACTTATACTTTTATGGTGGCTTTTGTTACTATTCGCGCTATCTGAATTTACACTAACTGGCTTATCACAATGGTTACCTCGTTTGTCATTTTAATTCTCGGTTTTGCGGCTCTCGTATGGAGTGCAGACAGGTTTGTTTATGGTGCGGCTGCACTGGCTAAAAACTTTGGCGTACCAACATTAATTGTAGGTTTAACCGTGGTAGCTATGGGCTCATCGGCCCCTGAAATGATGGTATCCGCTTCAGCTGCTTTGGCAAATAAAACCGATACAGCCGTAGGTAATGCAGTTGGTTCAAACATCACTAACATATTATTAGTATTAGGTATTACAGCACTTTTAAGACCGCTTTCAGTCTCTTCAAGTACATTAAAACGAGAAATTCCACTGGTATTATTGGTGTCTATCGCTACTTGGTATATTTTTTCAGATAACTACTTTTCTTTTTTTGAAGGCGCAGCCTTACTCTTTGGTTTTGTTGTTTTTATTGGTGGACTTATTTTTGTATCACTGCGAGCAAAAAACCAAGACGACCCCTTTGTTAGCGAAGCCTGTGATGAAGTACCTGATAATGTCCCAACCAAAAAAGCCGTTTTTTGGTTAGTCGTCGGAATGATTTTACTTCCTGTTAGCTCACACTTTTTAGTTGGCTCAGCCGTTGATATTGCAAAATATTTTGGCTTAAGTGACTTAGTAATTGGTTTAACCATAATAGCCATAGGCACCAGCTTACCTGAACTTGCTGCTTCCATTGCGGGTGTTCTTAAAAATGAAGATGATCTAGCACTGGGTAACATTGTTGGCTCAAATATTTTTAATATTCTCGCGGTGTTACCGCTGGCAGGATTAATTAACCCATCAGTTATTGACGCATCAGTAGCTAACCGTGATGTTTTAATTATGATCGGTGCAACCTTGGCACTTATTGCTATGTCATTGAACTTTAGAGGTCAAAGACGTATCAATAGAGTAGAAGGTGGCTTACTCATCGTCGCATTTATGATTTACCAAGGTTATATTTTTAGTCAAGTAGGGTGATCCATGGCAACGCTAAATTTTATTCAACAAGGCTTGCGCGTCCTTGATATAGAACGTCAAGCACTCAGCGATATCGCACAATACGTTAATGAAAGCTTTGATCAAGCGTGCCAATTAATGTACGACTGCTCAGGCCGTATTATTGTTATTGGCATGGGTAAGTCGGGCCATATCGGTAATAAAATAGCAGCCACTTTAGCGAGTACTGGTAGCCCCGCATTTTTTGTACATCCTGGTGAAGCGAGTCATGGCGATTTAGGTATGATTACATCAAATGATGTGGTTATGCTTATATCTAACTCTGGCGAAACCAGTGAAGTGCTTAATATTATTCCGGTATTAAAACGCATTGGCGCAAAAATGATTGCTATGACAGGCAACGAAACGTCAACCATGGCAACATTGGCAAATGTGCATGTGTGTATTAAAGTTGAACAAGAAGCCTGCTCATTAGGCTTAGCGCCAACAGCAAGTACCACAGCAACACTCGCTATGGGCGATGCTATGGCGGTAGCATTATTAGAAGCCCGTGGTTTTACCGCTGATGATTTTGCACTGTCGCATCCAGGTGGCAGTTTAGGCAAACGCTTACTCTTAACCTTAAAAGATGTAATGCACAGCGGTATTCACACGCCTATTATTAATGAAACGCAAACCATTAAAGACGCCTTAATTGAAATGTCAGCCAAAGGGCTTGGCATGACCGCTATTATAAATAGTAATCAGCAATTATCGGGGTTGTTTACCGATGGTGATTTACGCCGTATTTTAGAGCAACGTATTGATATACACAGCACAGAAATTAATGTTGTGATGACAAAGTCATGTACAACAGCCACACAAGACATGCTCGCGGCTGAAGCACTGAACATTATGGAACAAAAACGTATTAATGGTTTAATTGTGATTAATGAGCATAATCAGCCCATTGGCGCACTAAATATGCAAGACTTACTAAAAGCGGGGGTGCTATAAATGCAGTTTGAAGATCTTTATCAGCCGTTAAGTGATGATGCAAAAGCGCGCGCAAAAAAAATAAAATTATTAATTTGCGATATTGATGGTGTATTTTCTGATGGACGTATTTATCTTGGCAACCAAGGTGAAGAGCTCAAAGCATTTAATACCAAAGACGGGTTTGGCATTAAAGCCCTTATTAATAGTGGTTTTGAAGTTGCCGTGATCACAGGTCGTCACTCAAAAATAGTTCAACAACGTATGAGCAATTTAACCGTACAACATATATACCAAGGCCAAGAAGACAAACTCATTGCCTATCAAGAATTAAAACAAAAATTAGCGCTCAGCGATGAGCAAATAGCTTACATTGGTGACGATGGCCCTGACATGCCAGTGATGGAAAAAGTCGGGTTTGCAGTAGCCGTAAACGACGCCCACCCACTGATTAAACGTTTATCGCATTATGTCACTCAGTTGCCAGGCGGCTTTGGCGCAGTAAGAGAGTTAACAGATTTACTGATGCTTGAAAACAATAAGCCACTTACTAGCCAAGGAACCAGTTCATGAATGTAGCTCGCATTATACTGAGCATCTTATTCATAAGCTGTATGGTTTGGCTTTGGTATCCTTATTTTTCTCAGGTAGATATTATTGCGGATGAACAAACTCAAACTATTGCTAAGCCTGATTACACTGCGATTGAGCTAAAACAAACCGCTTATAATGAGCAAGGTAAAATAAGCCACAAAGTAACTGCGGTAAAAATGGAGTTATACCAACAACTTGGTTTTACCTTTTTTGAAAAACCTATATTTACGTTATACAACGAGCAGCAAACATGGCGTATTAACGCTGATGAGGCCACCCTCTACGACGATCGTCAACTCGTATTAGAGGGCAATGTAAAAGCGCTAAATTTAGCCGATAACGCCATGATCGATACGATCACAGCCGATAGCATCAATGTAGATATAAAACTACTCACTATGCAGTCAGAGCAGCCTGTCGTTATTACAGGACCTAATTTAAAAATCACAGGCAAAGGCCTTGAGGCCGATTTAAAAACCGAAGTGATTAAACTTATTAACCATACGCGAACCCTATATTATGACCAATAACCTATTTAAAATTCTAATTGTTCCTTCATTACTGATTGCATTTCATAGCCATGCAGAGGAAACCACTGAAGCTCCTGCGGCTAATCAAATCTCAATTAGTGCTGACAGGCAGGAAGGTCAATTAAAAGAAAACGTGGGCATTTTTGAGAAAAATGTTGAAATTATTCATGGTAATCGCCGTATCACAGCTGACCGTTTAGAAGTGCATAAACGCGATGACTTAGGCGATAACAAGCAATTATTAATTGCCACAGGCAGCCCTGCATATTTTGAAGAAACACAAGCAGATGGCACCATCATGAGTGCCAGTGCGAATGAAGTACGTTACGATGTTTCGCAACGTTTTTTAACCTTAATCGGCGATGCCAGTATTGCTCAAGCAGGTCAAAAAATAACTGCTAAAAGTATCACCTACGATATAGAGCAGCAGTTAATTAGCGCAGAAAAAGACGAAAACTCAACAGACCGTGTACACACTATTTTAGTGCCTGTTGAAAACAAAAAAGAAGACGATAAAGGCCAACCATGAGCACATTAAAAGCAGAGCTATTAGCGAAAAGCTATAAAGGCCGTGAAGTGGTGAAAAACGTTGGCCTAGAAGTTGAAGCTGGCAGCATTGTCGGCTTACTTGGCCCCAATGGCGCAGGTAAAACTACGACCTTTTACATGATTGTAGGCCTTGTACCTAGCGATAAAGGTAAAATATCAATCGATGATCAAGATATCACTTTATTACCAATGCACAGTCGAGCTCGCCTAGGGATAGGATATTTACCACAAGAATCATCTATTTTTAGAAAGCTGACGGTTTATCAAAACTTAATGGCTATATTAGAAACACGTAAAGGGCTCAATAAGCAACAACGTGAAGATACCTTAAATAATTTACTTGATGAATTTAGTATTCAGCATATTCGTGACAGCCAAGGTATGGCTCTGTCAGGTGGTGAGCGTCGCCGTGTTGAAATTGCGCGAGCATTAGCAGCAAATCCTAAATTTATACTACTAGACGAACCCTTTGCAGGGGTTGATCCTATCTCTGTATTAGATATTAAAAAGATTATAGAGCACCTTAAAAACCGAGGAATTGGCGTATTGATCACTGATCACAACGTTCGCGAAACACTTGATGTTTGTGAAAAAGCCTACATAGTTTCTCATGGGGAGTTAATTGCATCAGGCACTCCAGAATATGTATTAAACGATAAAACAGTACGCGATGTTTATTTGGGCGAGCAGTTCAAGCTCTAATATGTGTGTTATTCCACTAAGCATCTGCTAAGATTAATCATACTAATTTAAAAGGATTGTTAGAGATAAATGAGGCAATCATTACAGCTGCGCATGGGCCAGCAACTTACAATGACTCCACAGTTGCAACAAGCAATTCGCTTATTGCAGCTCAGTACATTGGATCTCCAGCAAGAAATTCAAGAAGCACTCGATAGTAATCCCTTACTTGAAGTTGAAGAGCAAGATTACAGTGAAGATGCTGCGGGTAAAAACGAACAAAAAGCCGATATCGATGAATCAACGCTAAGTGCTTCAGCTGATGAAAAACCTAGCGAATATGAGCAAGATAGCGGCGAAGCCATGACCAAAGACACCATTAGCGATGATATGGCAATGGATGTTACATGGGATGAGTACATGAGCGCAGCACCGGCCTCTTCCTCGGGACCAATGCCTGAAGATGAATCAATTTATCAAGGCTCTTCAACTGAAACGCTGCATGAATATTTAATGTGGCAATTGCAACTGACGCCATTTAGCCCAACAGATGAAGCCATCGCGATTGCAATCGTAGAAGCCGTGGACGATTCTGGTATTTTAACCCTTAGCTGTGAAGAAATATTAGAAAGTTTTAATCAAGAAAACGACATAGAAGATGAAGTTGAACTTGATGAAATAGAGGCGGTATTAAAGCGTATTCAGCTATTTGATCCGGTAGGAATAGCCGCGCGTAGTTTACAAGAGTGTTTGTGTATTCAATTGAATCAGTTTGATCAAGACACGCCTTTTTTAAACGAAACAAAAATGATCTTAACTGATCACATTGATTTACTGGCTGCGCGTGATTATCGCACATTAATGAAAAAAACTAAGCTCAAAGAAGATGAGCTTAAAGAAGTCATGACGTTAATTCATACTCTTAGTCCCAAACCGGCAGACACTATTGTTAGAGAAGAGTCTGAGTACGTTATTCCTGATGTGTCGGTTAAAAAAGTGAAAGGCCGTTGGGTGGTTGAACTAAACCCAGATAGCATGCCTAAAATTAGGGTAAACAGCCAATATGCAGCTATGTCGCGTACGGTGAAATCAAGCGGCGATAGCCAGTTTATTCGCTCACACTTACAAGAAGCTAAATGGTTTATAAAAAGCTTAGAAAGTAGAAACGACACACTGCTTAAAGTAACTAACTGTATTGTGCAGCAACAACAGGCCTTTTTTGAACATGGTCCTGAGGCGATGAAGCCTATGGTTCTTAATGACGTGGCCGAAATGGTAGAAATGCACGAATCGACTATTTCACGTGTTACTACGCAAAAATACATGCACACACCACGCGGTATTTTTGAGCTTAAATATTTCTTTTCAAGCCATGTAAGCACTGAAAATGGTGGCGAATGTTCATCTACAGCAATACGCGCATTAATTAAAAAATTAATCGCTGCAGAAAACTCAGCTAAACCATTGAGTGATAGTAAAATTGCAGATATATTGGCTGAGCAAGGAATTAAAGTAGCAAGGAGAACTATTGCAAAGTATCGCGAATCTCTAGCTATTCCCCCGTCTAATCAACGTAAAAGTTTGATTTAAGGCGTACAACAAAGAGGAAAATGTTTATGCAACTGAATTTAACTGGTCGCCATGTAGATATTACCGACTCGCTTAGAGACTACGTAAATAGTAAATTTTCGAAGTTACAGAGGCACACTGATCACATAACGAATGTGCACGTTATTCTCGATGTAGAAAAACTAAACCAAAAAGCCGAAGCAACCGTTCATGTTAGTGGCGCTGAGATTTTTGCTTCCACTGAACATCAAGATATGTATGCTGCTATAGACTCGCTGATTGACAAGCTAGATCGTCAAGTAATTAAACACAAAGAGAAACTTGCTCGACACTAACACTATGAAACTAAGCTCACTTATCTGTCAGGACTGCAGTAAAGCTGCGGTCCTTTTTAATAGTAAAAAAAGAATTTTAGAATTTATCAGTGAATTGGCTCACAATAAACTGCCCTATTTAACACAACAAGATATTCTTAACGCGTTAACCGCCAGAGAAAAACTAGGGAGTACAGGTATAGGTCGAGGAATTGCAATTCCTCATGGTCGTATGAGTGGTGTACAAGAGCCTCTTGCACTTATATTAGTGAGCGAAACGGCTATTAATTTTGATGCGATAGATAACAGACCGGTCGACATTTTTGTTGCCTTAATTGTACCTGATGGTGACAATAAGCAGCATTTAAAAACCTTAGCCACTATAGCAGAAAAGCTCAACGATAAAGAATTTTGTAAGCAATTACGAGCGGCAAAATCCGACAATGAGCTGTATCAAGTAATTGTAAGTCAACCGTAGTAACAATTAAGGGTGATAAATGGAATTAATAATTATAAGTGGTCGCTCAGGTTCTGGTAAATCTGTTGCGCTGCGTGTTGTTGAGGATTTAGGTTATTATTGTGTAGATAATATTCCTTTAAATTTATTGCCATCTCTTGTCCGTAGTGTTTCCGACAGCTACAACAAAATAGCCGTAAGTGTTGATGTGCGTAATTTACCTAAAGAGCAGCAACAGTTTAATGAAATCATTGAATATTTACCTGGTTTCACTAAGCCAACGGTGTTTTATTTAGACAGTGACGATCAAACCTTAATTAAACGCTTTTCAGAGACACGGCGCCTTCACCCTCTTTCGATTGACTCACTGCCACTTGATTTAGCAATAAAAAAAGAAAAACAACTCCTTGATGTACTCATTAACCGTGCCGATTATATGATTGATACTACGGATTTAAGTGTGCATCAGCTGGCTGAATCTATTCGTGAAAAAATACTCGGTAAAAAAGACAAACAACTGATCATTACCTTTGAGTCATTTGGTTTTAAGCACGGTATACCCAAAGAAGCAGATTATGTATTTGACGCTCGCTTTTTACCAAACCCGCATTGGGAGCCTGAACTTAAGCCACTCACAGGGTTAGATCAACCAGTAAAAGACTACCTAGCCAGCCACAGCATAGTACAAAAATTTACATGGCAAATTCAAACATTCGTGCAAACATGGCTGCCTCATTTAGAAAGAAATAACCGCAGCTATTTGACCATAGCTATAGGCTGTACCGGAGGGCAACACCGCTCAGTTTATTTAGCGCAAACTATAGGTGAAAGCTTTGCAATGAGTCATCCTAATGTAAAAATTCGCCATCGAGAACAAGAATAAAGCTTGAGAGAATATTAATGCGGTTAGAAAACACATTTTTAATAAAAAACAAGTTAGGCCTGCATGCCAGAGCGGCCACTGTACTGGCACAGCTTTCTGTGCAATTTGATGCCTCAATCACGTTATTTCAAGACGATAAACAAGCCGCTGGCGACAGTGTATTAGCACTTATGTTACTCGAAAGCAGTCAAGGCAAAGAAGTTAAGGTAGTATGTGAAGGCCCTGACGCAGAGCCTGCACTTAATGCAATTGGTGAGCTCATTGACCAACGATTTAATGAGCAAGAGTAATCCTGCTTATAAGCTAAGGTTAATAGTGGTTGAGGTAGTTTACTGATATAAAGTAAGATAAAGCGATACCCCATCATCGTGTAATAAAATTTAATTAAGGACGCCAATGCCTGAAGCTTTAGAACAAGATATTCCACTACAACAACTAAAACAGGTGACTAAGTCACTAAATAGTGGTCAATTTGTTCAAGTTAGGCGCATGCTAGCAAAAACGGCACCTTGTGATACCGCACTTCTTTTAGAATCATCTCCCCATAAAATTCGTCGTATGCTCTGGCAACTGGTTGATCCTGATGTACAGGGTGATGTACTTGAAGAGCTCTCTGAAGACGTACGTTTGGGCATTATTGCGCAAATGGCACCTGAGCACATTGCTGCTGCAACAGAAGACATGGGCCATGATGATTTAGGGGAAGTACTACGTAGCCTACCAGACACCGTATATAAAGACGTTGTTAGCGCGATGGATATTCAAGATAGAGAGCGCGCAACACAAGCTCTATCTTACCAAGAGCGCTCTGCTGGCGCCTTGATGAATATCGATACCGTAACTATTCGCCCTGATGTAACTCTAGATGTTGTACTACGTTACATTCGCTTACGTGGTGAACTACCAGAGGGCACCGATGACTTATACGTTGTAGATAAACATAACTGTTTTTTGGGCGCCTTATCGCTGAGCACATTATTAACTAATCCCCCTGAAAAAATTGTTCAGGATTTAATGGATGAAGAGTGTGAATCTATTCCTATTTCAATGGATGAAAGCGAAGTAGCGCAACTATTTGAACGACATAACTGGATATCAGCTCCAGTGGTCGATGACAACGCGCATTTGCTTGGCCGTATTACTATTGATGATATCGTTGATGTTATCCGTGAAGATGCAGAGCATAGCTTATTAAGCTTAGCGGGTCTTGATGATGAAGAAGATACCTTTGCGCCGGTCTTAAAAAGCTCTAAAAAGCGCTCAATTTGGCTAGGTGTAAACTTACTAACTGCATTGCTGGCTGCAATTGTGGCGAGCTTTTTTGAAAACACCTTAGCTATATTACCAATTCTTGCTGTGCTCAATGGCATTGTCCCGTCAATGGGTGGGGTTGCAGGCAGCCAAACCTTAACTTTGGTTATTCGCGGTATCGCGGTGGGCCATATCAACCAAACTAACCAACGTTTTTTATTATTAAAAGAACTCGCTATCGGCGCGATTAACGGTATGGTTTGGTCTATCCTAATTGCCGGTGTCGTTGCGCTTTGGCAATGGGATTTCAAACTCGGTGGTGTTTTAGCGTTTGCTATGTTTATGAATTTAGTTGCAGCAGGTATTGCGGGTGCTAGTATCCCACTATTGCTTAAAAAAATGAAAATAGATCCAGCACTGGCAGGCAGTGTGGTACTAACCACAGTAACTGATATTGTTGGTATATTTGCCTTTTTAGGCACTGCAACTTGGTTATTGATTTAGGCTTCAATTTTTTTATAAACAAAAACACCGCGTCAATACGCGGTGTTTTTGTTTAAGCCGATAATTACTTTACCTTGCGCGCTGGCGATTACCGCCCACCTTAGGTTTAGTGTTGGCTTTTTTAAACTGACTAAAGCCAGTATGACGAGTAAGCGCAGGGCGACCACCCTTGTTACCTTTACCGCCTTTGGCTTGCCTTTCATCTCTGCCTTCTTCTGGCACTAAACAATTTGGACCTTTACCAATGAGTTTAGCTTTGCCCATGTTACGAAGGGCTTCACGGATCATTGGCCAACCGGCAGGATCATGGTAACGTAAAATTGCTTTATGCAAACGACGCTGGCGCGCGCCCTTTGGCACCGCAACTTGCTCAGTATTATTTTTAATATTACGCAACGAGTTCATTTCAGTATGATAAATGGTGGTCGCATTAGCCATCGGTGACGGATAAAAGTTTTGCACCTGATCAAGCTTAAAGTCATTCGATTTCAGCCACAAAGCCATATTAACCATGTCTTCGTCTTTAGTCCCTGGATGAGCAGAAATGAAGTATGGAATTAAATACTGCTTTTTACCCGCTTCTTTAGAGTACTTATCAAATAGCGCTTTAAATTCATCGTAAGCACCCATACCCGGCTTCATCATCTTAGATAATGGACCATCTTCAGTGTGCTCAGGTGCTATTTTTAAATATCCACCAACATGATGAGTTACTAGCTCTTTAACGTAACGAGGATCACGTACAGCAAGGTCATAACGCACGCCTGAAGCAATTAAGATCTTTTTGATCCCTTTAACCTCACGCGCCTTTTTATATAAATCGATAGTCGGGGTATGATCAGTATCCATATGCTTACAAATATCTGGATACACACACGACAAGCGGCGACAGGTACTCTCTGCTTTTTTACTGGTACAACGCAGTTTGTACATATTTGCGGTTGGTCCGCCTAAATCAGAAATAACCCCAGTAAAGCCTGGCACTTTATCTCTAATTTGCTCAATCTCTTCAATAATTGATTCTTGAGATCGGCTTTGAATTATTCGCCCTTCATGCTCAGTAATAGAACAGAACGAACAGCCGCCAAAACAACCGCGCATTATGTTTACCGACGTTTTAATCATATCGTAAGCAGGGATTTTGTCGTCGCCATAACTTGGGTGCGGAATACGCTGATACGGTAAACCAAACACATCATCCATTTCTTGGGTTTCAAGTGGATAGGCTGGCGGATTCACCCAAATAGAGCGATCGCCATGACGCTGAAACAACGCTCTTGCACAACCAGGGTTGGTTTCTTGGTGTAAAATACGCGATGCATGGGCATACAATGGTTTATTAACACTGACCTGCTCAAAAGCGGGTAACTTAACGTAAGTTTTTTCCCATGGCTTAGGACGCGCAGGCTGTATGGTAATTGGTTTTGCAGCTTCGGCTTTTAAATCAATACCCGCTTGCTTAAATTCTGATTTAGCACAACCCACATCATCCGCCCCATAAGGATTAGGAATAGGGTCTATTTTACCAATTTTATCAATGGCTGTTGAATCACTGCCACGCCAACCGGGTAAAGGCTCTTTACGAATAACCGCCGTGCCTCTCACATCTTGTATGGTATCCATGGTTTCACCCGCAGCGATACGGTGCGCTACTTCAACTAACGGGCGTTCGGCATTACCATAAATTAAAATATCACCCTTAGCGTCAAACAATACACTACGGCGTACTTTTTCTTGCCAATAATCGTAATGAGCAATACGACGCAAGCTGGCTTCAATGCCCCCTAAAACGAGTGGCACATCCTTATAAGCTTCACGACAACGTTGTGAGTATATGATCACGGCGCGATCGGGGCGTTTACCACCAACATTTCCTGGGGTATAAGCATCATCGTGGCGCATTCGTTTTTCAGCGGTGTAACGATTGATCATCGAATCCATGTTACCGGCTGTAATACCAAAAAATAAGTTAGGCTTACCCAATGCCATAAAGGCATCTTTAGAGTTCCAATCAGGCTGAGCAATAATGCCCACTCTAAACCCCTGCGCTTCAAGCACACGGCCAATTACGGCCATCCCAAAACTAGGATGGTCTACATAAGCATCACCGCTAATAATAATAATATCGCAGCTATCCCAGCCAAGCGCGTCCATTTCTTCGCGTGTTGTTGGTAAAAATGGGGCTGTGCCATAACACTCAGCCCAATACTTAGGGTATGAGAATAAGCCGCGATCAGCTTTTAATGTGCTCATAAAATTGGCCGTTCAATAACAAAAGGCGCGAATTATACCCTATCGACATCCCCGTTGATATAGCACAAAATGAAAGCACTGATTAAAAATTGTTTACCTTTATCGCATTACTAAAACAGACAAATCATCTAAGCTGATTACTGCTAATGTCTGCTTTTAGATTTATTTAAAGTAGATAAACTAGATAAAAATGATCGACTCTAGGCTAAACTATTAAATAAGCTGTGATTATTAATAATTCATAGATACTGTAATATTAAAACCAATGAGGCATACCTATTAAACTACTTAAACAATTAATGCAGTTTTCAGCCATCTTGCTGTTGGCGTTTGTTGTTGTGGGATTACTTTTACCACAAAACTATCACGTGCAAAAAAGCATTAAAATAAATGCCCGCCCTCCTGTTATAAAGTCATTAGTAGAAGATTTTACTCAGTGGTACAAATGGTCGCCTTGGCAGCAAATAGATCCCAATATTGAATTTAGTATTGGTGAACCTAGTGCTGGTGCGGGAGCCTATCAATCTTGGCAAGGAAAGTGGGGGCAAGGCGAAATGACAATCACTTCATTAAGCGCCAATGAAGTTGTATTTAATGTATTATTTAATCAAGAACATATTATTACTAGCCGATTACTATTTAGCCCCCATGCAAAAACTGTAACCTGGCATATAGAAGGACAAGCAACTGTGCCGCTTATATCTGGCTATGTTGCTATATTTGCTGAAAATATATTAAGCAATATAGTCACCCTAGGGCTAAATAACTTAAAGACGGTAGCCCAACTCAGTGATGCACAAGCAATAATGGAAAGCCATGACAGTCAAAACCGCACAAGCCAGAATTAAACTTGCCAATATTATTGAGTCACTGTTAGGTTACTCGGTCACAAAAGTGAGTAATACGCCTGCAGCTGATGAAAAAACCTATAATACGCAGGGAAAAGCAAAGTCTCTTTACCGTATTAATAGCGAGCATTCAGTGTTAGCTCGAGCACAAAAAAGACAAGATCTACTGCTAATAAAACAACAACAAAATATCGAGACTATTTTAGCCTTGGCAATGGAGTTTTGTCCTGATGTAGCCTGTGCTAAACAGCCTGATGCCGATTGGGTAGAGCACTTTATTGCCTTGTGTGAAGATACCTCAAATCAATCAATGCAAACATTATGGGCAAAAATTTTTACTGGCGAAACCATTAGCCCAGGTACCTTTTCTATAAAAAGCTTACAAACTCTCAAACACATGACCCAGCGCGAAGCTGATTCATTAAGAAAGTGTGTGTCTATTTCAGGGTATAACGAAAAAGATAGTAGTCACCTAATATTTTTAGGCTATTACAAAAAACCCTCGTTATTTGATTTATTAGGTAAGGGTAATAAAGTGTCATTAAGCATAGGTAAAAGCGGTGTGAGCTTTCCTGATGTTTTGACCTTAATGGATTTAAATTTGTTATACCGTAAAGAGATTGAATCCGCTGCATTAAAAGCAGGACAAGAGATCACTCTTTCCTTTTTAACTCAAAAACTAACTTTAAAAGCAAAAAGTAACGACTTAGTACTAAGCTATTATAAGTTTACCCAAACCGGTGATGAACTGTTTAGACTAATGAATTACCCAATTAATAAAGTGTACAAACAGTTAATTGGTGCAGCATTTGAAGGGGAATTTGAATTAGTGTGGCACACTTCAAAATAACTAAAAAAAGCCACACAAGGTGGCTTTTCATTAAACTAATCGGTGCTTAAAAATGAACTTGTATGCCTGCAAATGGGCCTGATGCATCAATATCAGTATTAATATCATCTACATCATCAAGCTCTAAAACCATAGAGCGGTAACCCGCTTTAACCGCAACATCAACCGCTAGGTTATCAATCAACTCCCAAGCAATACCCATTTGGTAATCTCGTACTTTACTGTCATTAATAGCTAAAAAGCTGCCTTCAGCAAAAACACTTAAACCACTAAATGGTAAACCTGCTTCAAAACGTCCATATGCTAAAGGTACTACACCTGAGAACTTTTCTATCTCAGTGAAGTTAGCGCCACCTTGTTGCGATGTACCTGTTACCACAAGCTCACCATCAAACTGCTTAGCATTAATACCTAAATCAATTGAGATTAAGTCGTTATCAAAAATTTCATAGTAAAGAATATAATCAATGTGCGATAAGTCAGTGACTGAATTAACATCAGTGCCAACAATATAATCAGAGCCATTAAAGCTAAATGTATCTTCAAGTTGCGTTGAACCGGTTAGTTCAAGCTCAGTGTATTTTAGCTTTAAGTTTGGCACTAATGGAACCGGATGCTCAAGTGCGGCGTAATAGCTAACAAAAGTCTCATCTTCAAAATTGAAGTTTTGTAGGGCGTTATTATTATCAGAAAAGCTACCGTCATTATCGGCTTTCCAACCATCAACCCCTACATACAAACCCAATACAGTATCGGCTTGTGCTACAGGTGCTAAACATGCCATTGATAAGGCTGCTGCTATACAATACTTTTTCATTTTTTATCCTTGCGCTAATAATTCGCTAAGTTCAATCAGTGCCGCATTGGCTCTAGAGATATAATTTGCCATAACGAGTGAATGGTTGGCGACATAACCGAATCCGTTGCCGTTTAAAATTATTGGGCTCCAAACGGTTTCTTGGGTCGCTTCAAGCTCGCGTATAATTTGTTGTAAACTAACACGGGCGTTCTTTTTATCAAGTACTTCGGCAAAATCATATTCAACCGCTTGTAAAAAATGCAGTAAAGCCCAAGTAGCACCGCGTGACTCATAAAATACATCATCAATTTCCCACCACGATGTTCTTACTTGTTGTTGTAATGGCGTATAAGTAGCTTGTGTATTTGAAGAGTTGCCTGCTAAATCGGTATTTACCTTGTCTTGACCTACACTCGCACTCAAACGTTGGCTTAAACTACCTAAGCGTTTTTCAGCTTCTTTTAACCAACTGCGTAAATTATCTGCACGTGAGTAAAATTGGCTATCGCGCTCATGCTGATTCGCAATTTGAGAACGGTAAACTAATAAGTAATCAATACCTTTCTGATATTCGCCCTCAGCACTTGGCCATGCCCATGCTTCAGAACTAATATTAAATTGTGGCTGTGCTTTTTTAAGCGCTTCGTGCTCAGTTGATTGTGACTGTGAACGACTAAAATCTTTTCGCATTGATAGTGCTAAATCACGCACCATTTCCAACGCGCCATACTCCCAAGCGGGCATGTTGTCCATTATTACGCTCGGTGGCAGTACATCATTTGATAAATAACCGCCTGACTTAGTTAAGAGGGTATCAGCGACGGTGATAAGCGTTGAAGTGGTTACATATCCTGTTACTGGTTTTTCACTGCGTTGCTGCGCTTGCTGCTTGGCATTTTGTACCACATCAAAACGTGCAGGCTCTATGCTCCAGTACACTGCAATAGCGTAAAATACGACAAACAATAATACCAATGCCGTTATTATTTTTCCTTTATGCTGTGACATTTATCCCCCTAATGATGACTATGATCTTTTGATGCTTTTACCGGCTCAGCTTGCGATGCTAGCGAAACTACTTTCGCATTGGTGAATACTCGATTCCCGTCTTCAAAATATAGCGTGAGTTTGCGTTCTTGACCTACTTTTAACGGCTCTTGTGGTTCAAACACCATTAAATGGTAGCTTCCAGACTTAAAATCGAGTTGCTGGTGAGCTTTAATAAGCAATGATTCTACTTTTTGCATTTTCATCATACCATCAGCGTGGACGTGCTCATGGATCTCAACACGACCTAAACCATCTATGGTCGCTCTTGTGAGTGTTGCCGGTACATTACTGTGGTTTTCAATACTAAAATAACCCACGCTGGCTTTAGTGGCAGGTAAAAACTCTCTTACTTGAGCATTTGTTACTTGTAATTGCGCAACAACACTATCGTGTTCATGTCCTTCGTGCGCCAATAACGAAGACGAAAAAACACCCACCAATAATGCACTTGCACTTAAAATACATTGTTTAATCATCAGTAAAATCCTTGTTAAAACATAAAAATATAGTCCAAATTTATCATAATTCCCTAATATTAGGCAGCTAATTTAAGTTTAAGAAGCCACTTTTTTGTTATCTGCGATTAACCAACACAACCCTGCCACAAACAATAATGGCCAAGCAATCATCAGTGATCCGAATAAAAAGGCTAATATCGTTCCAGCCAGTGCCACCATCGCCGCGCCAACAAGCCCCATAGTTACCAAAGCTGCAATCGCAATAACAACTATAATGGCGATTAACGCCCCAATGAGCTCTATACCAGTCCAACTAATATCTGAGATCCACAACGGAAATTGCCATACATCAAAATGAATTATCGAGCCGCTATTAATCAAAAATAATGTAACAATAAGTAGGCATACGGCGAGAGTTTTCATGTCGTTCCCCTTACACTGCTTTTTCTTCAAGACAGCAGTGCGCAATTAAATAACCTAGCGCCACTGCAAACGGAAAACTTAAAAATAATAAAACGGTGACTAAACGAGTAGACCATACCGGAAAGTCTAATCGGTAGGCTAACCCACTACAGACACCTGATATTTTTTTGTTAAGCGTATTTTTATACCAACGACGATGCGTATTAAAATTATTCATAACAATCTCCTTAGGCTGTTTGTTTGTTAGCAGTATTTAAACTCGCTTTTAAACTTGCCAGTTCTGCATCAATTTTTTCGTTTTTAACCAGTGACTCAATTTGCGTCGCAGTATTGCTCGCTGTATCTGTCAGCTCATATGCTTCAACCTGCGATTCAACACTCTCAACGCGGCGCTCAATTTGCTCAAATCGTGATAAAGCAGTGGCCACTTTATCGCTCTGCAGCTGAGTATTTATCTTTGCTCTTGCCTCAACCACATTTTCACGCTTTACAAGTTGTGCTTGCTTAGCTTTAGCCTGTGTCATTTTTTGCTGTAGGCGCTCACAGTCCTCTGTGATTTTTACAATTGATTGCTGCAATGTCTCAAGCTGTGTTTGTAAGCATTCTATGTTTTTTTCAACTGTGTGTTTTTCAGCTAATGCTGATTTAGCTAAATCGTCACGATTTTTTGCAATAGCATGTTCGGCCTTTAATTGCCAATTTGTGAGCGCTTGTTGTTTACTGCTTATTTGACGCTTGATATTCTTTTCTTCACATAATAGTGCTGCCGCGGTGCTACGACACTCATTAAGTGCCTCTTGCATTTCGGTTAGCATCAAATTAAGTAGTTTTTCTGAATCTTCAGCTTTATCAAGCATAGCTACGATATTTGCTTGAATGACGTCGTTTACGCGATTAAATATACCCATGTTATTCTCCTGATGATTTTTTATTTATACATCAACAGGATTCCAAGAGTTATGCCAACAACTTAAAATTCTTTTATTTTCATTAAATATCAATAATTTAAATTATTTTTGACGGGTAAGTTAATGACTAGTCACTGAATGAAATTAAGTCGAATTGGCTAATAAATTACATTTTTGACTAAAATTTGGGATCAAAAAAAGCCACCTGAGGTGACTTTTTCTATAAAGAGTATCTGTTATGCCAATTGCATTAAATTGGCATTACTCGGGTACGTAACTTAACGCTTTATCCATAACACTTAAATCAGCTTGCTTACCATGACCATTTTCAGATAAGTGGCGTCTAAAGCCACGCGCACCGGGTTGCCCCTGAAAAATACCCAGCATGTGGCGTGCAACATGCCAAAAATTAGCCCCTAAACGCATCTCTTCTTCAATGTAATCATACATAGAGCGTACAACATCATGTCGAGACTGAGTATTAGCCGCATCACCATAAATTTTTTCATCCACTTCATTAAGCATAAATGGATTACTGTAAGCCTCTCGGCCCACCATAACCCCATCTATGTACTGTAAATGCTCAAGACTTTGCTCAATGGTTTTAACACCACCGTTAATACTTAAATCAAGTTGAGGGTAATCTTTTTTAAGCTGATAAACGCGGGGGTAGTTAAGCTCAGGAACTTCGCGATTTTCTTTCGGGCTCAATCCTTTTAGCCATGCTTTGCGCGCATGAATAATAAAGTCATCACAGCCAACTTTATGTGAAGCCTCTATCAAAGCACATAAAAATTCATAAGAATCTTGCTCATCAATACCAATACGAGTTTTAACTGTAACCGGAATATTAACTTCACTTTTCATTGCAGCAACACACTCTGCAACTAAATTAGGCTCGGCCATTAAACAGGCACCAAAACGTCCATTTTGCACACGATCTGACGGACAACCTACATTAAGGTTTATTTCATCATAACCGCGCTCACCAGCAAGCTTGGCACACTGTGCTAGCGCTTGCGGGTCTGATCCACCTAATTGCAATGCCACAGGGCCTTCGTGCTGATTAAAATGCAAGTAGTCACCACGACCGAATAAAATAGCGCCAGTTGTGATCATTTCAGTGTAGAGCACGGTCTGTTTTGTCATTTTACGATGAAACGTACGACAGTGGCGATCAGTCCAATCGAGCATAGGGGCCACGCTAAAGCGTCGATTTAAAGTACGTTTATCCAAAATGTGATCCTCAAAAATTTATAATTTAAGCACAGCTTAAACGGCGCTGCATTTTACACAAAAGCCCTATGCGCAGCAATATTAAGCAAACACTTGCAAGCCAAAGTATTGTGCAATACCGTTTAAAATATTAGTCACCGCGACTGAGCTTAAAATTAACCCCATAATTCGACTAATAATACTTGCCCCACTATCACCTATTATTTTATGTACATGCGTAGCAAGTAATAACAAAATCAGTACCACCACTAAAACAGCTAACATCATTGATGAGGTAATCATTTGTTCAACCCAGGTATATTCCTCATTGCGTGTCATTAATACCGCACCTAACATGGCACCGGGACTGGCTATTGATGGGATAGCAAGCGGAAAAATAGCGGTTTCAGTGCTGTCTCTAACACTTTTAATTTCAGCTTCAGGCTTACTTTCACCAAAGGTCATGGAGAGTGCAAAAATTAATAAAATTAAACCACCTGCTATTTGAAATGCCGAGAGCGGGATCTCAATCACATTCAGTAATTGCTCGCCAGCAACTACAAAAAATAACAGCACTAAAGCAGACACACCCACGGCTTTAAAAATCACTTTACGCTTAAACTTGTCGTCATCTCCACGAGTTACGGCGATAAAAACCGGGATTGTGCCAATTGGATCGATAACCGCAAAAAAGAAAATAAATATAGCTAATAGTTCATGCATTAATGAGTACCTTTTCACTAAATCGGTTAATAAAACGCTGCAACTACAATACAGTATGTTAGTATATCACGGCAGCGTAAGGATGAGAGAAGATGAATATAGAATCACTCGTAAGTAAAGCAAAACAAGTGTGCGACAACCGTGGTGCGCGATTCACACCTATTCGCGAGAAGGTATTTCGTTTATTGGCCAGTGCCCAAGGTGGTGTGGGGGCGTACGATTTACTTGAGCAATTGAAAGTCACTGAAACAGGTGCTAAACCTGCAACGATTTATCGTGCTTTAGACTTTTTAGCCGAACTCGGTTTTATTCATAAAATTGAAAGCACCAATGCATTTATGCTGTGTCATCATTTTGATCATATTCATCCTGTTCAGCTATTAATTTGTGATAGCTGCGGCTTTGTTAAAGAGCTGCACTCAACAGTAATTTCACATGAGCTCAATAACTTGGCAGCCGAAAGTGGCTTTGTAGTTTCCGGGCAAACAATAGAAGCACATGGTAAATGTGACTCTTGCCGAGCATAGATAAGCGACTATAGCTATACTTTGCGTATAACCTTTATCAGTACCAATTTAAGGACATCTAATATGAATGTAGAGTTCATTAATCCCTTTTTAGCTTCTTTGATGAATGTATTGAGCACTATGGCTCAAACTCAGTTAAAACCAGGCAAGCCACGCATTAAAACAGATGAGATAGCCTGTGGTGATGTATCGGGATTAATTGGTATGGTTGGCCCTCAAACTCGCGGTTCATTTTCAATTACCTTCGACGAAGGTTTAGCGCTGACTATTATGGAACGAATGTTAGGCGAACGACCAGACGACATAAATGAAGAAGTAACCGACATGGTCGGTGAAATAACTAATATGGTTACCGGTGGTGCTAAGAATTTACTAGGTGAAAAAGGCTATGATTTTGCCATGGCAACACCCATTGTTGTGTCTGGTAAGAACCACACTATTACTCACAAAAGTGACGGCAAGAAAATTCTTATGCCGTTTACCAGTGACGCAGGTAATGCAAATATAGAAGTGAGTTTCGATAAGCTATGAGCTGGTCGCAAACCACAATTACATTAAAGCCTCGCTCGCGGGGCTTTCATTTAATTGATAACGACATACTCAATCAACTCCCACAAATAAGCCAATTTAAAGTTGGTTTATTACACTTATTTATTCAACACACCTCAGCCAGCTTAACCATTAATGAAAATGCCGATCCTACCGTGCGTATGGATATGGAAAGCCACTTTAATCAATTTGTTCCAGAGCGCCAGCCTTATTACCGTCATGACTATGAGGGCGATGATGATATGCCTGCCCATATAAAAACCAGTACCTTAGGTTGCCAGTTAACTATACCTATTAGCCATGGTCAGTTAGCACTAGGAACTTGGCAAGGAATATACTTAGGTGAGCACCGTGATCATGGTGGTTCAAGGCACATTATTGCAACTTTGCAAGGCGAAAAGTTTTAGGTTTTAGGTTTTAGGTTTTAGGTTTTAGGTTTTAGGTTTTAGGTTTTAGGTTTTAGGTTTTAGGTTTTATGTTTTAGTTTTTAGTTTTTAGAAGGTGATATTTTAATATAAGATCAATCTGTATTAATTTAAAT
>NZ_PNDK01000021.1:0-13166 GCF_005887265.1 Pseudoalteromonas sp. S1608 | reverse complement strand
TGGTTCGAATCCACCCAGTCGTACCAATCTTCATATCTACACTATTAAAAAAGAAAGAGCACTACCCTCTCTACATATCTACACAATAAAAAAGAACGTAGGTCGGTTAAGTGGCGAAGCCACGCCACCCGACATTGGTGAAACACCCCAACACCAAACACCACCCAACATAAAGCAAAACTGCACCGATATTGGTTAATATCCAACACCGTCTGATGACATCCATTTAATCACCCTGCAAAGTCAGTATTTATTGCTTGATAATTCATACTATGTTAACAAATAGACTATCTTTTAAATTAATACATCAAAAGCACGCTAAGAAAGGATTTAACTATGAAGTTTGTTACGCTCATTTTACTAGCCTTACTTGGCTTTTCAGTTGAAGAAGCTCATGCAAAAACGGTGGTTAAAGTAGGTGGCTATGAGTTCCCTCCTTATATAGAAATTGTTGATGGGCGTGCTTCTGGTCTTACCGTTGAATTAATAAGCGAGCTCAATAAAATACAGTCTTCTTATCATTTTGAATTAGTACTAACCACGCCTATTCGTCGCTTTAAGGATTACCAAAAAGGCCTATTCGATTCGGTTTTTTTTGAGAACCCGAACTGGGGGTGGCAACAAGGGAATAATGTAATTAGTAACTCCCCTGTTATAGCCATAGATACAGAAGTATTTATTGCTTTAAAGCAATTTGCAAAATCTCAAGCCTGGTTTGAAAACGTAGAAGATAAAACCTTGGTGGGTATTTTAGGCTACCATTATCCGTTAGCTAATTACGAAAGTAGCCCCTCAGTTCTTGAAAACGAATATAAAATGACTTTATTAAGCAGCCATAAAAGAAGTATTGAATTAGTATTAAAAAAACGCAGCGATTGCGCTATTGTTACTCGCTCTTACCTAAATCAATACTTTAGCAAGCATCCAAAAAGCAAGCGTTTGCTACTTGTGTCTGAGCGAGTTGCACAAACCTATAATCATCAGTTATTACTCCGCCCAAACCACACGCTAGATATAAGCACCTTGTATAAATGGGTAAAGCAAGCACTCACACAAGGCAATATTGCAGATAGGCTAAAGCAACTTGGGCTTCAACAATCCCCTCTAACTACACCTTTACTGCTCACTAGCCAAACAAATACTGCTAATTAATGACAGTAACTAGAAAACTTACTATTTTCATCATTTGTCGCAAACTCAACTAATGTCATTAGCAAATCACTGTGCTTATGCGTAAACCCAGTATTAGAAAGACGCTTTTCTAAATAGGAGGTAAAGTTTTTTCGCTGCTGGTGTTGGCTTTGTAACTTAATTAAAAGCTCTGACTGTTTTTGGTTAATTAATCGTGTCTCGTATATCGGGTCTTCATCTGGCCAATTCTCTACTGGAGAGCCCTTTTGTTGAAACACAAAATCACTCAACGAGCGTTCTATTTTATTATAATCATGTTCCCCTAGCAGTTTTTCTATCTCTTTTAGTAAACTTGAGTACAACACCCGAGGAAAAAGCTTATAAAAATCATGATTTTTGAAAGACTCACCAGAGGGCGTTTGCTGCCAATTTTCAAAGCTTGCTCGTAAAGCATGTACTAATATACGCCCTACATAATGGCTTTTTTGAAACGAAACGCCTTGCGACTCTAATCTCGATAAAACATGGTTTAACCGTTGCTTTAAACTACGTACTTCTAGTTGTAGTTCGCTTTTTTGAGTCTCTAGTAATTGTATTTCGTCAGCACTTGTTGTTATTTTTTGTTCTAACTTATTTATTTTAACTTGTGCACCATGAAACAAATCACGTGTATCTTTGAGCTCGGCCAATACACTGGCATTTTGTAATTTTATAGGCGAATTACCATCGCCTTTATAGGTTATGGTCTGTTTACTGTTTTTTAATGCTTCGTTTAACGCGCGCTCTAATTTACTGTCTATTACTTGACCAGACTTACTGCCTTTAAGCAACGTGGTTAGAGTTAAAGAAATATGCTTTTGATACCAATTTTGGATGTGCTCACACTGCACATCAGATAAATTAGCAAATGGATTATCTTCACTTATTGGCTTATTAGCCATAAAAGTTCCCTCTAGTAAAAACACCTTTAATTATCATACCAACTCAATTGAAATGGTGATTTATTACAGCACCTAGAAATAGAGTAATATGAAAATTATTTATATAGTTGTTCTATTTAATACGATTGAATGTTCATGTTATTAATAAGATAAGTACTAAATCGTATTTAAGTTAAATTACTTGTATTCGCATGTTAATAGTTATCGCTTTTTAAGGCTATATTTAATTGTATGAATACTAAAAGAACCTTACCATTTAAGTTGTTTATTCCAGATAACACACTAAACTTAACTGTACATATAAAAATGCATTATCCTTATGAGAATATTTTTAGTCGCTACCTTATTTATTTCACTTTTTGCTTACGCAGATCCTGCGCCAGTAACTTACACAGTTAATGATAAAAATATCACTCTTCCTGGCGAAAAATACAAAAGCGGTTACGGTTATAATTTAGAGGCTGATACCGTCCTTCGTTTAGTCACTCTCAACTGGCCTCCCTACATAGACGATAACTTATGCAATAAAGGCTGGCTATACCAGCTCACAGTTAGCATGCTGGTAAAGCGTGGTTATGGCGTTCATATTGAATTTTATCCTTGGGCGCGTGCAGTTCGCGAAGCAGAGCTAGGCAAGGCCGATATATTATTTCCTGAGTACTATATTGACGACGATGTCATATCCGAAAATATTCTAACAAAAACACGAAATCAGTTATTGGCGCTATCAGAACCTATTCCAGGCGGCGATTTATCATTTGTTGCGCTAAAGGATCATACTATTGACTACGATGGCAGCATTAACTCTGTAAAAAACCGAGTGATGGGCGTCGTTCGTTCATACAAAAATAGTGCTAAACTCGATGAACTTATTGATCAAGGTGAAATAAAAACCATTGTGGCAAACAGTGAATATCAGCTTATTCACTTGCTATTAAACGGTCGTGTTGAGCTTATTGTTGCTGACTTAGAAGTACTTAAAGCCAGCGTTTACAAGTCACTTTTATCAAATAGAGATAAAAAAAGGATGCTAAATGCGCTCGTTGCATTAATGCCAAGCATTGAATACAAAAATCTATATTATTCTGTAACTAAAAGTGCATCACAATGGCAATCTATTTTGGAAGATATAAATACTGAAATTGCGAATATGCATGCAAACAATGAGTTTGATAGCTTTATAAAAAATAAAAAACAACAGTGTTATAACCTTGGATAATTAACGATTTGTTTTAAACTACATGGTAACTATAAAGCTGATGCTCTCAAAGCCATCAGCTATTATATAATGTTTAAAAATCAAATGGCGCTTTTACCCAGCCTTCCATTAAAACACGCGCGCTGCGGCTCATACTGGCTTTGCTAACCTGCCATTGGTCATTTGTAACCACCGCCTCTGCTCCCACTTTTAATGTGCCCGAAGGGTGACCAAAGTTAACTTCATTAATAGCACCACCACCGGCGGCTAAATTAACTAATGTTCCTTCAACTGCCGCAGCAGTACCAATAGCGACAGCGGCAGTGCCCATCATTGCATGATGTAACTTACCCATTGACATAGCACGGACTAACAAATCGATATCACTTGCATTAACCTGCTTACCACTTGAGGATATATAATCATGTGGTGCAGCCACAAATGCCACTTTAGGTGTATGTTGGCGTGCTTGTGCTTCATTAATATTATTAATTAAGCCCATTTTTACTGCCCCATGGGCACGAATGCTTTCAAGCTTAGTGAGTGCGGCTTCATCAGCGTTTATGTCATCTTGTAGTTCAGTACCGGTATAACCAATATCACTGGCATTTACAAAAATAGTTGGGATACCAGCATTGATCATAGTTGCTTTTAACGTGCCCACGTTTGGAACTTCTAAATCATCAACTACATTGCCTGTTGGAAATAGCGCACCATCACCATCAGCAGGGTCAATAAATTCAAGCTTTACTTCAGCGGCAGGAAAGGTAACACCATCTAACTCAAAATCACCGGTTTCTTGTACTTCACCATTGGTCATGGGCACATGCACTAAAATACTTTTTTTAATGTTAGCCTGCCATACACGCACAATAGCAATGCCATTATCAGGCACTCTACCTTTATCAACTAAACCATTACTGATGGCAAATGCGCCCACTGCAGAGGTTAAATTACCGCAGTTGCCACTCCAATCTACAAAAGGTTTATCAATCGCGACTTGGCCAAATAAGTAATCAACATCGTGATCGGGTTGCTCACTTTTACTTAAAATAACCGTTTTACTGGTGCTTGATGTTGCGCCACCCATACCATCGGTTTGTTTACCGTATGCATCTGGGCTACCAATAACGCGCAATAATAAGCTATCGCGCGCCTCACCTGCCACTTGGGCAGGTGCAGGTAAATCTGTTAAATTAAAAAACACGCCTTTACTGGTGCCACCACGCATGTATGTCGCTGGCACTTTAATTTGTGGTTTAAACATAAATGTGCGTCCTTATGATGCTTGCGTAGCTTCTAAAAAGTCTTGCGCAAAGCGTTGTAACACACCGCCTGCAGCATAAATAGAAAGCTCTTCTTGCGTGTCTAATCGGCACTTCATTGGTACGTTTAATACCTCACCATTTTTACGTGTAATAACCAGTTCCAAAGTTGCTCCTGGTGTTGGCTCACCCTTTACATCGTAGCTTTCGCTACCATCTAGGTTAAGTATTTTACGCGTTGTGCCAGGCTTAAACTCAAGCGGCAAAACGCCCATACCAATTAAATTAGTACGATGAATACGTTCAAAGCCTTCAGCTGCAATAACCTGAACACCAGCAAGCCTTACGCCTTTTGCTGCCCAATCGCGAGACGAACCTTGACCATAGTCAGCACCGGCAACAATAATAAGCGGTTGCTTACGTTGCATGTAGGTTTCGATGGCTTCCCACATACGCGTGTTTTCACCTTCTGGCTCTATGCGTGCGTACGATCCTTGCTTCACTTCGCCGTTTTCATCCAATACCATTTCGTTTAATAATTTAGGATTGGCAAACGTGGCGCGCTGCGCGGTTAAGTGATCGCCTCGGTGCGTTGCGTACGAGTTAAAATCTTCTTCTGGCACGTTCATTTTAGTTAAGTATTCACCTGCCGCGCTGCTTGCCATAATCGCATTAGAAGGTGATAAATGATCGGTGGTAATGTTATCGCCAAGTACCGCTAATGCACGCATACCACTCATACTGCGCTCGCCTGCTAATGCCCCTTCCCAATAAGGAGGACGGCGAATATAGGTACTTTCTGGGCGCCAGTCGTATAGTGGGTCGTTATCTTCGCCGTAATCAACGGTTAAGTTAAACATAGGCTCGTATACTTTTCTAAACTGCTCAGGCTTAACGCTTTGCTTGATCACTGCATCTATTTCTTCATCAGATGGCCATAAATCTTTTAAGGTTACATCGTTACCTTGCTGATCTTTACCGAGGATGTCTTTTTCTATATCAAAACGGATGGTCCCGGCAATTGCATAAGCAACTACAAGCGGTGGAGACGCTAAAAATGCTTGCTTTGCATACGGATGAATACGACCATCAAAGTTACGGTTACCCGAAAGCACCGCTGTTGCGTATAAATCGCGATCAATTACTTCTTGTTGAATTTTAGGGTCTAGTGCACCACTCATACCGTTACAGGTAGTACAGGCAAAACCAACAATACCAAAACCAAGCTGTTCAAGCTCTGGTAATAAGTTTGCATCTTCAAGGTACGATTGCACTGCTTTAGAACCTGGTGCCAATGAGGTTTTAACCCAAGGTTTACGCATTAAACCTTTTGCATTCGCGTTTCTCGCTAATAAACCTGCAGCAATTACATTACGTGGGTTACTGGTATTCGTACAACTAGTAATAGCGGCAATAATACACGCGCCATCAGGCATTAAACCCTCTTCGTTTTCAACAACGCCCGAAATACCTTCTTTAGCTAAATCGCTAGTTGATACACGACGATGCGGATTTGAAGGCCCTGCAATGTTGCGCCCTACACTTGATAAATCAAATTTAAGTACACGATCGTAATGCGCTGTTTTTAAGCTGTCGCTCCATAGCCCTGCTGTTTTAGCGTAGTTTTCTACTAGTGCAATTTGCTCTTCATCACGACCAGTTAAACGTAAGTAATCAATAGTTTTATCGTCGATGTAGAACATAGCGGCGGTTGCGCCAAATTCTGGGGTCATGTTCGAAATGGTTGCTCTATCACCAAGAGTTAGTGCATCAGCCCCTTCACCGTAAAACTCAAGGTAAGTCGATACCACACGTTGCTCGCGTAAAAATTCGGTAATAGCCAATACAATATCGGTTGCAGTTATGCCAGGCTGGCGTTTACCGGTAAGCTCCACGCCCACAATATCGGGTAAACGAATATACGATGCGCGCCCTAGCATTACACTTTCGGCTTCAAGGCCGCCCACGCCAACAGCAATAACACCTAATGCATCAACATGCGGTGTATGGCTGTCGGTACCTACTAAAGTGTCTGGGAATGCAATACCATCACGGTTTTGAATAACCGGCGACATTTTTTCAAGGTTAATTTGATGCATGATGCCATTGCCCGGCGGGATCACATCAATATTTTTAAACGCAGTTTTAGTCCAGTTTATAAAATGAAAACGATCATCGTTACGTCTATCTTCAATGGCACGGTTTTTCTCAAACGCTTCAGGGTCAAAACCTGCGTGCTCAACAGCTAATGAATGGTCAACTATCAGTTGAGTAGGTACAACCGGGTTTACTTTTGCAGGATCGCCGCCTTTCGCAGCAATAGCATCACGCAGGCCCGCTAAATCAACTAGAGCGGTTTGCCCTAAAATGTCATGACACACAACGCGTGCCGGATACCATGGAAAATCTAAATCTTGTTTACGCTCAATAATTTGGCTAAGCGCATCGTTAAGCATATCGGGTTCACAGCGGCGTACTAAATTTTCGGCAAATACACGCGAACTGTAAGGCAGTGTGGCGTAAGCGCCTGGCTTAATGGCATCAACCGCAGCTTGAGTATCGTAGTAATCTACATTTGAGCCTGGTAAAGGCTTACGGTATTGGGTGTTATTAATAATGGTCATAATAAATTCGCTAATTTGGTGACGGAGGAGAGTGCGGTAAAAGCGTTATAAACAATAAAAGGTGAGCCGAGTGCTCACCTTAAACGCTAGCTAATTAGCCTCTTGATTCAATTGGCGTGTAGCTGCGCGCATCTGGCCCTGTGTAATCTGCACTTGGGCGAATAATACGGTTATTTGCACGTTGCTCTTTTACGTGAGCAGTCCAACCGGTTACTCGGCTCATTACGAAGATAGGCGTGAACAACTTAGTAGGAATACCCATAAAGTGGTACGCCGAAGCATGGAAGAAATCGGCATTACAGAATAACTTCTTCTCACGCCACATTACTTCTTCACAGCGAACTGATACTGGGTAAAGCACATCGTCACCCACTTCTGCGGCTAATTTTTCAGACCATTTTTTAATAATAACATTACGCGGATCCGACTCACGGTAAATAGCGTGACCAAAGCCCATAATTTTATCTTTACGCTCAAGCATGCCCATAAGCGCGTCTTCAGCTTGATCAGCACTGCTAAAGCTTTCAATCATATCCATTGCGGCTTCGTTTGCGCCACCATGTAATGGGCCACGTAAGGTACCAATTGCACCAGTTACACAAGAATGGATATCAGAAAGCGTTGACGCACACACGCGACCAGTAAAGGTAGAGGCATTAAATTCATGCTCTGCGTACAAAATTAGTGATACATTCATCACTTGTGCAAATAATTCACTTGGCGCTTTATCGTGTAATAGCGTTAAAAAGTGTGCGCCTACTGAATCATCATCAGTTTGGGTTTCAATACGAACACCGTCATGAGTAAAACGATACCAGTAACAAATAATACTTGGGAAAATTGCCACCATGCGGTCAATTGCATCGTTTGCTTCGCTAAAGTCATTTTCCATTTCAAGGTTACCTAGCATAGAACAACCAGTACGCATTACATCCATTGGGTGTGCGTCTTTAGGGATGTTCTCTAGCACTGTTTTTAGTGACTCAGGTAAACCACGTAAGCTCTTAAGTTTAGCTTTGTACTCTGCCAGTTCGCTTGATGTTGGTAGCTCGCCGCGTGAAAGTAAAAACGACACTTCTTCAAACTGCGCTTTTTCAGCCAGTTCGCTAATGTCGTAACCACAGTAAGTTAAACCTGAGCCTGTTTGCCCTACTGTACATAATGCCGTTTGTCCTGCTACTTGACCACGTAAGCCTGCGCCACCTAATGCTTTACCTACCATGATTTGTCTCCTGTTGAATTTTTTATTATTTGTCAGATTTTGCTGAAAAAAGGTTATCTAGCGTGTTTTCGTACGAGTGATAATCTAAAAAGTCGTAAAGCTCTGCACGCGTTTGCATGCTTTCAATTTGGCTTTGTTGCGACCCTTCATTCAAAATAGCCGAGTACACATTAAGAGCCGCTTTGTTCATAGCTCTAAATGCACTTAATGGATAAAGCACCATTTCTACACCCACATCGCTTAACTGCTCTTTGGTATAAATTGGGGTTTGGCCAAACTCAGTAATGTTGGCTAAAATCGGCACATTAATCGCTTTGCTAAATGCTTGGTAATCAGCAAGGTCGTGAACGGCTTCTGCAAAAATGGCATCGGCCCCCGCTTCAACACACGCTGCTGCACGGTCTATTGCTGCATTTAAGCCTTCTTTTTGAAATGCATCAGTACGCGCCATAATGTAAAAATCGCTATCGGTTTTAGCATCAACTGCGGCTTTAATACGATCTACCATTTCAGCTTGAGTAACTATTTCTTTATTAGGACGATGGCCACAACGCTTTTGCGCTACTTGATCTTCAATATGAAAGCCTGCTGCACCTGCTTTAGTCATTTCTTTAACGGTACGGGCAATATTAAAGGCTCCGCCCCAGCCTGTATCGGCATCAACTAATAATGGTAAATCGCTAGCGCCGGTAATACGGCGAATATCTTCAAGCACGTTATCAAGGCTAGTCATACCTAAATCTGGCATACCAAATGAGGCATTAGCCACACCTGCACCCGATAAGTAAATAGCCTGATGGCCCATTTTTTCAGCCATCATTGCGGTATACGCGTTAATAGTACCCACAACTTGTAACGGATGGTTATTTGCAATTGCCTGTTTAAACTTTAATCCTGCTGACATTACCTTCTCCTAACTTTGAACGGGGCTACTCTTTGGCAGCTTAGTATTTTTTAATAATGTTACATCTGTACTAGTTAGCCATTTCATTTTGAGTGGCTTGTAATGATTTATATCCATCAAATTTTGTTTGTATATTTGCTTGAGAAGCACTGATATGGCGCTTCATTAGCATTTCAGCGAGCTCACCATCATGATTTTCTATGGCGTTAATAATGGCTAAATGTTCGTCAAACGCTTTCGATACGCGTGGCCCAACCATACCCATTTGTACACGGTACATTCTTATTAACTGGTACAGGTCGTGGCATAACAAATGTATTAAATGAGCGTTTTTACTGCCTTTGATTATTCTGTAATGAAAGTCTAAGTCGCCTGCTTCTTGATAGTACGACTCACCTTCTTTAACACGCTGAGTTTGCAAATGCTGATTCAGTAATTGTTTCAAGCTTTGTACTTCATCGGCTGCCATATTGTCGGCAGCTAACCTACAAGCAAGTCCTTCAAGGGCACTGCGCACCTGATACACTTCAATTAAACGCTCTGCGGTTAATGCAACAACACGACAACCTATATTGGCTTTACGCTCAACTAAATAACAACTTTCTAAACGGTTTAATGCCTCTCTAAGGGTTGCACGGCTTACACCATAACGCTTTGCCAGTTCAGGCTCTGATATTTTACTGCCTTGTGCAATACTGCCTTCTACAATTTCGCGGCGCATATCTACAAACACTTTATCGGAAGCGGTTGTAACTGCGGTATCGTTTAAAAAGTGCTGTGTCATAAAGTATTTTTATATTGTCGACAATTTATGGGTTAACTATGTGCTTATTAGCTAACAGTGTCAACCCTAAAAGTGCTAAGGATGAGCAAAAAACCACCACATTGTCGACAGCATTAGCCAAAAGTATAATAATTTTTAGTATTGAGTGTGTTTTTCACAATAAGGTGTCGACACTTTCAAAGTGCTACTATTTCGACTTTAACACTGAAAATAATCGCTAAAAATGCTATTATCCGCCTTTAATTTTATTGTATGAGCCAAATCGTGGACGCTAACACTTATATCCCCAAGCAATTTATTGACGACGTAAAAACTTATCTGCCTGAGCACCTTACGTTAGATGATTTTTTAAGTGCCTGTCGTCGACCTTTACGTAAGTCTGTTCGCGTTAATACATTAAAAATGAGTGTTGAAGAGTTTAAGCAACAAGCGGCTAAAAAAAACTGGCAACTTACCGCTATTCCTTGGTGCGATGAAGGTTTTTGGCTAGAGCGCCCAAAAGATGAAGAGCAAAATTTAGCGCTGGGCAATACCGATTTACATTTAAGTGGCGCAATGTACGTACAAGAGGCAAGCTCAATGTTGCCGCCAATGGCACTAAAGCACAGCCTGCAAACTAGTAACACTGTACTCGATATGGCCTCTGCGCCAGGTTCTAAAACCTCACAACTAGCTGCACTAATGAACAATCAAGGTGTTTTGGTTGCAAATGAGCTGTCGTCATCGCGCTTAAAAGTACTCAGTGCCACGCTAAAGCGAATGGGGGTTGGTAATTGTGCGTTATCGCATTTTGATGGCGTGGTATTTGGTAATTACATGTTTGAATGCTTTGATAGTATTTTGCTTGATGCGCCCTGTTCAGGTGAAGGCACAGTTCGTAAAGACAGCGATGCATTAAAAAATTGGTCTATCGAATCAAATGTTACTATTGCCCAAGTACAAAAAGATCTGATTAAAAGTGCATTTTACGCACTTAAACCTGGCGGTACATTGGTGTATTCAACCTGTACATTAACCCCTCTCGAAAACCAGCAAGTGTGTGATGCATTGCTAGAAGAATTTGGTGAGTACATTAAGCCAGAGCCTTTAAATGATCTTTTCCCTGGCGCAGAAAAAGCCACTACAGACGAGGGCTACTTACATGTTTGGCCGCAAACCTTCGACAGCGAAGGCTTTTTTATTGCTAAATTTAAAAAGCACAGCAGCTGCGAAAACCAAAATCTAAAAGTTAAAAAAGGGGCATTCCCCTTTACTGATTTTGATAGTAAACAGCAAAGTGCGTTTATGAGCTCTCTCAAAAAGCAATTTGGTTTAACAAGCCTGCCAGGCACTTTAATGCAGCGCGACAAAGAGCTTTGGCTGTTTCCAGATGAATTTGAAGCGATACAAAACAAAATTAAATATGCTCGATTAGGTATTCAGGTTGGTGTTATTCATAAAAATGGGGTACGCCTTGCTCACGAGTTTGCCACCGTATTTGGTAAGCAATGTAAAAGTAATGTATTGGAATTAACCAATCAACAAGCCAGTGATTACTTTAATGGTAAAGACATTCGTTTGGATGAGGTTGTTAAGGCAACTGGCGAAGTGATCCTGACCTTATGTGGTTGCCCTATTGGTTTAGGAAAGTGGCAAAAAAATAAGGTTAAAAACTCACTACCTAGAGATTTGGTGCAAAATACGCAGTTAATAAACTGGGAGTAAACCCTAACTTAAATGTAACAAAGGTGTGCATAACAAATGTAACCCACTGTAATTATTGCAGTATAAAAAACGAACAAAAATGTGTATTTTTGAAGCTTTTGACTATACTTAAATAACTTTCTTCTTCTCCCTAAGAATCTGAAAGTGTCTTTAGTTAGCGCAGGGCTCACATGTGAGCCCCTCTATAACCCAGAGTTCCTTATAGCTCTGGGTCTTTTTTTGTCTAGACAAAAGTTAACGGGCTTCGGGGATCGGGTTACGAGCTTAATCCCGAAACTTGCCCTAGCATTACAATTAGATCTTTAAGAGAAATTATGCACAAAGAGGTTATGAGTCGCTACGCTTTTAGAGATAGTGTCAAAACAATTAATCACTTCGGTTAGTGGCTTTGGTTTCTCATTTACTTCTCATTCGCTTCTCTCAGTGCAATAAGATCTTTAAGAAAATTATGCACAAAGAGGGCTAAGAGACGCTGCGCTTTTAGAGGATGACACTTAAAAATCAGAAGCTGTACTTTTCACGCGGGCAAGCTCAGCGTCTATCTATAAGTTATGAGCTCTACTTAAGATCTGTTTGATCTACTCATTCGCTTCTCTCAGTTCAATTAGGTCTTAGTGAATTATTCATATAAAGGATGAAAAGGCTCGGCGATTTAGAGGACGTGACAAATACAGAATATTTTAATTAATAACTAGGCCTAGTATTTAATGTTTTCTCATACAATTTTCTATGTTAGGTAAGCTTTGAATTGTTGTGTAAAGGATAAATTACTTTACTAAACTATAATCAGTCTAAATCAATACAAGCAGAAATAAAAAATCTAACTCTTAAAGTTACCATTGAATAAGGATAATCATGCACATTGACGAGTTAACACAAATAGTTATTGGCTGCGCTATAGAGGTACACAAAACCTTAGGCCCTGGCTTATTGGAGTCAAGCTATGAATCTTGTTTAATGTATGAGTTATGTCAGGCTGGGTTATTTATTAAAAATCAAGTTGAACTACCAATAATTTACAAGGAACAATATATTGCAACAGGCTATAAATTGGACATTTTATTACCAAATGAATTAATAATTGAACTGAAGGCCGTTGATAAACTACAACCTATTCACTCAGCGCAGTTGATTACATATATGAAGCTATCAAATATAAATACGGGCTTACTAATTAACTTTAATACACTAAAGTTGGTAGATGGTATCAAGCGCTTTAATTTATGATTTTTCAATCAACTTGATAGTTAATATTCTCTTAAGTGAAGATGCACAAAGAGGATTAAGAGGCGCTGCGCTTTTAGAGGTAGTAACAAAATAATTATTCAATTGGATTAGGGCTTTGGTTTCTCATTTACTACTCATTCCCTTCTCTCAAGATAGTATATTATGT
>NZ_PNDK01000020.1:0-48264 GCF_005887265.1 Pseudoalteromonas sp. S1608 | reverse complement strand
GCAGTTAGTGTAGTTTTACCGTGGTCAACGTGGCCGATTGTACCAACGTTTACGTGCGGTTTTACGCGTTCAAACTTTTCTTTTGCCATGACGGAACCTATCAGTTTTGTGTATCTAGATTACATATGAAAATAATCCACCATAGGTAGATTAAGTTAATTTTTTCAAATTTCAAATAGTTTTTTCTGACAGATAAAGGAAGTGTTTAAGGAGATTCGATTGACTGGTGCTGATAGGCAGATTTGAACTGCCGACCTCACCCTTACCAAGGGTGCGCTCTACCAACTGAGCTATATCAGCATCATCAAATTGGAGCGGGCAGCGGGAATCGAACCCGCATCATCAGCTTGGAAGGCTGAGGTAATAGCCATTATACGATGCCCGCTTTAAGGAACCTGTTCTTAAACTACCTCTAACCGTCTAGAATAAAGTGGTGGAGGGAGCTGGATTCGAACCAGCGAAGGCTGAGCCGTCAGATTTACAGTCTGATCCCTTTGGCCGCTCGGGAACCCCTCCACGATAATTCTTTATACTAAGCACTTCCGGTAAAAGGAAAGTGGTGCCGACTAACCGAGTCGAACGGTTGACCTACTGATTACAAGTCAGTTGCTCTACCAGCTGAGCTAAGTCGGCACTGCTTTAGTACGGGGCGAGATTCTAGAGTAAGGTTTATTGGGATGCAACCAAAAAATTAAAAAAAATGTGATTTTATGCTTCAAACGCTCACTATTCGCGCAAAAAGCGGTTTTTTTGTTGTTTTTAACTCTTTTTAGCTAACTCATACCAATAATTTAAGCCTTTCATCACTAGCATTGGGTCGAAAATACTGTCTGAAAAATGCCCTTGTAATAGCTGACCATAACCACCAGCAAAAATTAAAAGGCTATTTTTTGTATTTAAATGCAGCTTTGCTTGTTCAATTGCGCCAATAGTTGCCACTAAAGCGCCGTTTTTTAATCCGTTAGGGGTATTTTTGCCAAGCTCATTAGCAAATGGCGTGTTTTCATCATCAAATACGCGCTGAGTATTTTGAGTGAGTGAGGCAGTCATTAAATCAAGCCCTGGTAATATCCAACCACCTAAGTGCTGCCCATCATTATTAAGGACGTCTATAGTCGTTGCCGTGCCAGCATCAACAACAATTGCGGCCGTATTAGGGTAAAGCGTATAACCACTAATGAGCGCCAACCATCTATCTATACCCAAATTACCCACTTGTTGATACGCGCAATGCAACGTACCGAGTTCATGACTAACCGTAGCCTCAAAGCAATCGATATTTTGTGCTTGGGCTTTTTCTAATAGCTGCTTGAGTAATTCACTACGACCCACACAAGCGTAAACAACAACCGTAATTTTCAGCCATGGAATATTATTAGTATCGCATGGCTGTATTTGCCCATCTTGCCACAATACAGCTTTGAGCGAGGTATTACCTACATCAATGAGTAATCTCATGCTTGCGCCTTTCTTAATGAAATCTCACCGCCATAATAACTTTTCACTTCACCGTCTTGGCGAATACGTACACCACCGTGCGCATCTATACCTTCACAAATGCCACACCAGCTACGATGCCCGGTATTAAGCTCTACCTGCTGACCAGCAAATGCATTTAATGCATTCCATTGTTGATACATAGTTTGTAAGCCATTCTCACGATATTGCGCTAAGCGTTGCTCTAAACAATAAGTTAATGAAGCTACTAGTTGATTTTTATCTAGCTGCTGGGTGTGCTGACTTAAATCGGTCCACGCTTGGTCAATGTACTGACTGGCACTTTGTGGCATATTTAAATTAATACCAATCCCTATTACCAACTGACATGGCCCTTGTGGCTGCCCATCTAATTCTACCAAGACACCTGCGAGTTTTTGTTTGTTTATATAAATGTCGTTTGGCCATTTAAGCTCTACTTCAATACCATAAAGTGCTTTTATCGCATCATACACCGCTAAACCAACAGCAATTGATACGCCCATCGCGGCTTGTAAGCCATCGTCTAAGCGCCAAAAATAACTGTAGTATAAGTTTGCACCAAATGGCGATTGCCATACTCGGCCTCGACGCCCCCGCCCTGCTTGCTGCATTTCGGCTACAATCACGGTGCCCGATTCGAGCGCTGCTTTAGCTTGAATACGGCGCATTAACTCGCTATTGGTTGAGTCAATCAGTGGTTGCACTTCAATATTCGCGGTATTAGCGCCTAACTCAGCATAGTGCTGCTGTATGCTTTGCTGATTAAGTAAACCTACTTGATTATTTAAGCAATAGCCTTTACCCGTAACTTTAAATACATCTAAGCCCATAGCCTGTAAGCTTTGAATATGCTTACTTACCGCCGCGCGACTTATTCCTAATTCATCACCTAGTGCTTGCCCAGAGACAAACCCACCTTCATTCAGTGCATTTAAAATAGCCAGCTTGTTTCCATCTGGTGCCTTCATACTGATTGCTCCAAAGAGATATGGCATTCATTGTGTTGATCAATTAACCGCACTTCGTGTTCTAAACTTATGTTGTAACGTGTTAAAACAATATCCTGAATGTGAGCAATCATATTAATTAAATCATCCCCTGTACTATTACCATGATTAACTAGTACCAGTGCTTGTTGTTGATGCACTTCTATACCTGCAATTTTATATCCCTTTAATCCCGCTTGCTCTATTAACCACCCTGCAGCCACTTTATGGTGACCGGCACCATGCGGGTAATAAGGTACCTCAGGATATGTCGTAATTAACTGCGCTAATTCACTATTGGTGATAATAGGGTTCTTAAAAAAACTGCCTGCATTAGCCAGCTTATAGGGATTTGGAAGTTTGCTGTTACGCGTTTGTATCACTTGTGCGCACACTTGCTGTGGCGTCGGGTTTTTTAGTTGTTGTAGCGGCCCATAACTGAGTACTGGCTGCCATATTTTGGACAACTTAAAGTGCACTTGGGTGATCACTGCTTTATTTTTTAGCGCGTGTTTAAATACCGATTCACGATAAGCAAAGTGACATTGCTGATTAGTTAAAGATTTAAAGCTACCGCTATCAATATCAAAATAGTCAACAGCTTCAATAAACTGAGCTATTTCTACGCCATAGGCACCAATATTTTGTACTGGTGCAGCGCCGACTGTACCAGGGATGAGAGCTAAGTTTTCAAACCCCGCGATACCTTGCTCCAGCAAGGAAGTCACTAATTGATGCCAATTTTCACCGGCAGCTACACTAACTAAAAAGTCATGCGAGCGCTCAGTTATAGTAATGCCTTGGGTTGCCATTTTAATGACCGTGCCTGCATAGTCATTTAAAAAAATAGTATTACTGCCCTCACCCAACAAACAAAAAGGGACTTTAAAGCACTGACTTTTAAGCTGCGCTGAGTCGGTAATCTCGACAAAATTTTGGCATTGGCTACTTAATGCAAATGTATGTAGGGGTTGTAATGAGTGCGGCACAAAGCCCTCTAAAGGTAGCAGTAATTAATCGCTCTAGTTTAACTCATCGTCGCAAATTGCGCATCAGCTTGTAAAAATTGTTCAACCCACTGCAGCAATCATGATATAAAACCTGCACTTTTTTTATTTGTACTCAAGGTAATTATGAAAATCAAACCTCTTTTTTTAAGCCTCGCTATGGCAGGTATGTGCTCGCAAGCAATGGCCAGCGCTATTGATCAAAATTCCTACGCCAACCTTGATGATGTTATCACCACGCATTTAAACCTTGATTTAGACATCGACTTTGCTGATAAGCAATTGGAAGGTTTTGTTGAGCATACGCTACAGTGGCAAAATGCCAACAGTAAAAAGCTAGTACTTGATACCCGTGATCTTGATATTGATAAAGTGATGTATCAAACGGCAAATGGCAATTGGCATAAAGCTAGTTTTAACCTTGCTAACCGCGATGATGTTAAAGGCTCAAAACTAACTATTACCTTTAAAAATCAAGCACAAAAAGTTCGTATTTACTATAACAGCCGCCCAGAAGCGTCTGGCTTACAGTGGTTAACGCCAGAGCAAACTGCCAGTAAAACTCACCCGTTTATGTATAGCCAATCGCAAGCGATTCATGCACGTAGTTGGATCCCAGTGCAAGATACCCCAGCAATGCGTGTAACTTATAATGCGCGCATTCATACCCCTGAGGATATTCGTGCAGTAATGAGTGCAGATAATAAAGATGCTCTTTATAAAGATGGTGATTACCACTTCACTATGCCACAAGCAATTTCACCTTACTTAATTGCAATTGGTGCAGGTAACTTAGAATTTAAGGCCATGTCTAAGCAAACTGGTATTTTTGCAGAGCCAACTATTTTAGACGCCTCGGTTGCTGAATTTAATGACACCCAAGCGATGATCGACAAAACCAATGCCATGTACGGCGACTATGCATGGGGTCGTTATGATTTACTTATGCTACCACCTAGCTTTCCGTTTGGTGGTATGGAAAACCCACGCTTATCATTTATTACGCCTACGGTTGTTGCTGGCGATAAAAGCTTAGTTAATCTGATTGCGCATGAACTGGCACATTCTTGGTCTGGCAACTTAGTGACGAACGCTACATGGGAAGATTTATGGTTAAACGAAGGTTTTACCTCTTACGTTGAAAACCGCATTATGGAAGAGGTATTTGGGCGTGACCGTGCTGTTATGGAACAAGCACTTGATGCAGCTGGCCTGCGTGCGCAACTTAAAACCATTGATGCCCCAGATACACGCCTTAATTTAAAACTAAATGGCCGCGATCCGGATGATGCGTTTAGCTCAGTGCCTTACACAAAAGGTCAGCTATTTTTAATTTACCTAGAAGAAAAATACGGCCGTGATAAGTTTGATGATTTTGTTAAGACCTACTTTAATGAGTTTGCATTTAAATCGCTAACCACTGCGCAATTTGTTACTTACATCAAAGCTAACTTAATTGAAAAGTATCCAGGCGTAGTGACCATGGATAAAGTAAACGAGTGGATTTTTCAGCCAGGTTTACCAAGTGATGCACCTAACCCAACCTCTGACGCGTTCGATAAAGTCGATACTGCAACAGCGAGCTGGTTAAAAGGGGATACAACTGCCGCACAATTACCCACTGCAAATTGGACTGTGCATGAGTGGCTACACTTTTTAAACAACTTACCGCGCGATTTAAGCATTGAAAAAATGACTGAATTAGACGGCGAGTTTAACTTAACCCAATCAACCAACGCAGAACGTGCGTTTGCATGGTACATGCTAGCAGTAGGTAATGGTTACCAACCGATTTACCCTGCGCTTGATAAGCATTTATCGGGTATTGGTCGTCGTAAGCTTATCGTGCCGCTTTATAAAGCGCTTATTACCAATGGTAAAAAAGATTGGGCACAAAGCGTATACTTAAAAGCACGTCCGGGTTATCACCCACTGGCACAAGGTACCATTGACGCATTATTTAAATAGCGTTATCAATAAATTAAAAAGGGCCAACTTGGCCCTTTTTTAATGCTTAATTATTTTGTTACTTTATCTAAAAAAGCCTGCCTTTCAGCGAGCGTTGCTTGTTGCCACCAAAAGTCGAGCATATTGGCAGCGCTTGGCATGCCCTTACCATTAATTGGCGCAATCGGTTTAATTGGGCGGCTTGGTTTTTGTGGACCGGCAGGGGTTTCTGAGGCCTGCTGATTAAACTGTGAACTTTGTAGTTGTCGTTCAGCTATCACATTTAATGGCTCAGCTAAGGTACTGCCTTTTGCTTTTAAGCTTACTTGCGGTGCCTCAGCAAATACTTTCGCTGCCACCGCATTTTCAGCACGATTAAATACTAAGGTGTAATCTTTACCTGCTTCAACTGTTACATTGACCCAAAAAGGCTCTGACTCAATCACTTCGTGATCGTCATAACCTAAATCATATAAATCTGTGTATTTAAGCTTTAACTGATAAGTACCCGGTGCTAATTCAACATCATCAACACGACTAAAAATCGAACTTTCAATGACTCGTTCACCCACTTGTAAAGGAACAAACTCCTCGGGAAAGTGAATGTTTTCTGCCAAACTAGATGCACTCACCAAGAGCGCCGCTACACTGCCTAATAATATTGATTTACGCATAATTACTCCTTTAGTTGATTTCAGTTTGACACTGCTGGCAAAATTTGTCATTAGTGACATACATATTAATCGAACAAATTAGAGTCATCATTATGAGTCAAGAGACTATTTTTACTAAAATTATTAATCGTGAAATTCCTGCTGACATTATTTACGAAGACGACCTAGCACTTGCATTTAAAGATATTAACCCTCAAGCACCCTTTCATGCGTTGATTATTCCTAAACAAGCCATTGCCACGATTAATGATGTCACTGAGGAAAACTCACATCTTGTTGGTCATCTATATGTGGTAGCGGCTAAGCTTGCCAAACAACTTAATTTTAGCGATGACGGCTACCGCGTGGTGATGAACTGCAATGAACACGGTGGACAAACCGTTTACCATATTCATTTGCATATGCTGGCGGGAAAAGAAATGGGCTGGCCTCCGTATCAAAACACTAAAAAAGTTGCGCTATAATCACCCATTAAATCCTGTATCTTAAAAAATACATTAAAAATACGGCGTTTTTCTTATATACCAAAAAAACAATTACTTATTTGCAACATTTTATGTTTAAATAATTGGAAATCGCACCTTTTCTCCAGTGAAATTGTTATTCCCTAATACAAAAGGTGTGCAGGGATCGTGGTAAGATTAATTAGCCAGCTTTATAAAAGAGTAAAAAAACATGAGCAGTTCAGCCTTTTTGTTGTTAGACGAAGAACCAATTAACACTATTGGTATTAACGTTTTAGAGCCTTTGTTAAAAACACAGGGCCTTGACGTAACTACGGGTACAAATATTTTAGATGTTCCGGTAGGTACTCGCTTATTGTTCATTGAAACATCAAGTAAAGACGCGTGGACTAAGCTAAAAGAACAACTCGTTAATTTGCGTATCAAATGCGATATTGTGTTGTTTAATTTAGATGAAAACCCAGAGCTTGCTAATCGTGCATTACTCAGTGGTATTCGCGGTGTATTTTACACCACCGATAATGCTGATGTACTCATGAAAGGGATTCGTTTACTACTTGAAGATCAGCTTTGGTATCGTCGTGATATTATGTGTAATGCGCTTAACCGCATGCTGCAATTTAATAAAGACGCACTACACAAGCTAACCGATGGTGATATTGAGCCAATCAAACTCACTAAACGTGAAAAAGCAATTATCTCGTTAATGAGTAATGGTTCTAAAAATAAAGAAATTGCTGAAGAGTTAAGCATTAGCCCGCACACGGTTAAGACTCATTTATACAGTGCATTTAGAAAAACTAAATGTCGTAACCGTATTGAACTACTCTCTTGGGCACAACAAAATATTCCTGACGAGATTCGTTAAGGCTTATTTTAATAAATTCAATACAGGCACTTTAGGTGCCTGTTTTTATATCTTCTTTAAAAATCGCTGTTGGGGTCTTAATGCTCGACTCATTTACGCTTTATTTTGCCAGTATCGCTGTCATGACAGTGATGACGTTACTAAATTTTTTAACTTGGCGTACCAACAAGCATGTCCCCGGCACGTTACTTTATATTTCCTACCCTTTACTACTATTAGCCGCCATTGTGGGCTTTGCGCTCATAGGTAAAATCCCTGAAAAGCTTGCCATTACCTTTGCTAATAGCATGATGTTTTTAGCGTCCATTGTGCATTGCTTATCGCTGAGTCAGTTTTTAAATTATCGTGGTCGTGGTTTTAAATTTGTTTGCCTATTTACCGCTGCCAGCGCTTTATTGCTTGTTTACTTCACTTTTTTTCAGCCATCTATGCGCTCACGGGTTTATATTTCTGACTTTCAACATATTGTAGAAGCCGCTTTTTTACTATTTGTTTTTTTTAAATATGCGCGAAAACCTTATCCTAATGCCAGTATTGTTTACATTATTATTTTAACCTTGGTTGCAGCCAGTTTTATCACTCGAACTATTTTTATGGATCGCGTTGCACAACAAGATGCAATATTAAACCCATGGTTTGACTCACTATTATTTTTGAACAGTGTGATTGCCCCTATGTTTTATGCAGCCGGTATGGCTCTATTGTGTAATGAACGCAGAGAATTAAGGCTTAATAAACTTACCGAAAAAGCACACAAAGACTTAGAGATTCGCGGGCTCTTTTTATCAACTATAAGCCATGAAATACGCACCCCATTAAACGGCATTTTAGGCAGCGCACAACTGGTGTTAAACCAAACTAGCGACAGCCGCAATAAAGCTTATTGCGAAGCCATTATCAACTCAGCTGAGTCGCTCAACTTACTAGTAGATAAAGTGCTGGAATATGCAAGCTTAGATCAGCATGACGAAGCCTTGTACGAAGAAGACATAGAGTTCAAAACTTGGCTACAAAACTTATGCCTGCTGTTAAGCCCTCTGGCCGAACAAAAACAGCTTAAATTTGAGCTTGCCTGTAACATCCCCGATAAAGCCTGTTATTACTGCGACCAACAAAAGCTCAGACAAATCATTATTAATCTTGTTGGTAATGCGATTAAATTTACCGACACCGGCACAGTAAAAGTACAGATTGATTTAATTAATGAAACTCAGCTCGATCATACCCTTAAAGTAAGCGTACTCGATTCAGGCCCGGGTATTGAAAAAGATGAAATTGATTATTTAACTGAGCCCTACATTCAAAGCAGCGCCGGTAAGGAAAAAGGCGGAACGGGGCTTGGTCTGGCTATAACTAGTCGCCTTCTCGATAAAATAAATAGCCAACTAGAAATCACCAGTGAGCTGGGAGTGGGTAGCGTATTTAGCTTTAACATGACGCTAGCCATAGGTGAACTTAGCCTTGTAGAGCAGCGCCATCAAAGTAAGGATTATTTAACTGGGCTTGATGTGTTACTTGTTGAAGATTTAGATTTAAACCAAAAAATAGCTGTTGAATTTATGGCTGACGACGAGCATAAAATTAAGCTCGCTAAAGATGGCAAAAGTGCGATTGAGTTGATGAAAAAATACCACTTTGATGTGGTGCTACTTGATATGAACTTACCCGATTTAACCGGACAGCAAGTGCTAAAAACACTCAAACGGGTGGAGCATAAAAATCAGCGAACTCCAGTGCTGGCCTTTACCGCCAGTTTGAGCCCTGATGAAATAAAAGAATACTTAGCACTGGGTATTAAAGACATTGTTGGCAAGCCATTAAAACAAGAAAAACTACGCCAAGCATTGAGTGATTCACAGTCAACACAAACAGCTAATATTGCCGTCGAGCTGATTGATACGTTATACGATGAAACTGCCACAGAAACCCTAACAAGCTCTTTTAGTATTGATGAAGTATCTTCTATCTATAATGAATTTATTCTTTCTGCTCGTAATAAGCTGAGCCGTTGCCAAGCTTTATTAGAGCAAGACCCCGAGCAATGCATTAAGTTATTACATCGCCAAGCCAGCACCGCTATGCAACTTGGTTTTAATAGCTATGGACTAGCTCTTAAAAAAATTGAGCGACGCTTACTAGATAAAAAGCCATTAAATAACTCGTTAAATGAAGCCAGCACACTGTGGCAACACAGTTTAGAAGCATATTTAAAGTATGTACGCCAAGGGCTAGGGTAATACGGTTACGAGCTTCGGGCTTCGGGCTTCGGGCTTCGGGCTTCGGGCTACCAAGCTTTACGACCGTAACAAATGATCAAGCATATTCACTAATTATACTGTTATTTTCTACCGTATATATCGTCAAATCGCTCAATATCGCTTTCATCCAATGTGGCACCCGTTTGCACTTCAATAACAATTAACGGCTCGGGCTGATTATTCGCTAAGCTGTGCAGTTGCTTTGCACCAATATAACAAGATTGGTCGTGAGTCAGCGTCAAGCTTTGCTGGTCAATACATATATCTGCAGTGCCTGATACGACCACCCAATGCTCGGCACGGTGCTGATGACGCTGGGTTGAGAGCCTAGCCCCACTTTTTACGGTGATTTTTTTAACCTTAAAGCCGATACTTTCTATTAGCGTTCGATAATGTCCCCAAGGGCGGTAAACCACCTGATGATGCGCCAGTTTGTCATTTTGCGTAATTGCCAATTGCTTAAGTATTAAAGGCAAGCCTTCAAGCGAGTCTTGTTTTGCAACTAAGGTAGCATCATGAGTATGTACAATCGCTAAATCGCTCACACCTAAAGTAGCAATTGTGTGTCCATCTTCACTAATAACTAGGTTATTAATACTGTTTTGTGCAATATGTTCTTGGTGTGAGCTATTACCTTGTGAATCTTTTTTACTCAGCCCAGCCAGTGCAGAAAAACTGCCCACATCGCTCCACTTTAACGCCACTGGCATTACCACTACATTATTACTGCGCTCTAAAATAGCGTAGTCAATTGAGTCACTTGGGCAAGATTCAAGTGCATGGGCATTTGCTCTGGTAAACGCTAAGTCTTGTTTAAAATCAGTAGCATTAGCAACACTTTTAGCTATTTTGGGGGCAAAGCGTTCCAGTTCTTTTAGATATGCCGCGGGAGTAAATAAAAACATACCACTATTCCAACTATAACCGCCCTCAGCTAAATAGGTTAATGCAGTTGCTAAATCAGGCTTTTCCTTGAACTGGTCAACTTCAAAGCAACAGGTACCTTCGATTGCTGCGCCCTGTTTTATATACCCATAACCTGTGTGTGGCTCTGTTGGCGTAATTGAAAATGTAACTAATTTACCTTGCTCAGCAAGTTTAATCGCATCAGATAACTGAGCCGTTAATGCGGTAAAATCTGCAATATGATGATCGGCAGGCATCACCAACAATGGGCCCGTGATATTATTTTTTAAGGCATAGTGCGCGGCAAGGGCAATAGCTGGTGCGGTATTTTTACCTTCTGGCTCAAGTACTGTGGCATGGGGTTTTGCAAATGCAGCCTGCTCCGCGGCAATAAATCGATGCTGCTCATTACAGACCAAAATAGCGGGATTAAAGTCCTCAGTTGCAACCCGTAATAAGGTACTTTGTAATAATGACTGCTGATTTTTATCATCCAGCAAAGATAAAAACTGCTTTGGCATTGCTTGGCGCGATAGCGGCCAAAGCCGTGTGCCAATGCCGCCTGCTAAAACTACCGGTGTAATAAGGGTTGTATTCATAAAGCCGCCAATAAAAATATCAGCGGCTATTTTAGCACTTTATTGGCTAGGCGCTAATTTATACCAATGTAAAAGCATCTGCATCTAAATGTGCCGGGAATTTAGCTCTAAACTCATTGAGCGGCGCTTTATTTAACGTGATTGTTAATAGTGCTTGCTGGTCGTCATGCGCTTTAATCAGTGGCTCACCTTTAAAGTCATACACTGCGGTTCCACCGCTGTGGTCAATACCATTGCCATCTTCGCCAACCCGATTTACGCCAACCACGTAGCATAGGTTTTCCATTGCTCGCGCCATTAATAAGGTGTCCCACACATTACGCCTTGCAGCTGGCCAGTTGGCAATATTTATCATCACGTCGTAGTCATTGTTATTGCGCTGAAACACCGGAAAACGTAAATCGTAGCAAACTTGCGGTAAAATTTTAAACCCATTGAGCTCAAACACTTCACGGGTTTGTCCTGCAACTACAAATTCGCCCTCGTTACCCAAACAAAATAAGTGGCGCTTATCGTAATAACGTACCTCACCACTTGGTTTTACCCAATAAAACCGGTTGGCCTTTTTGTCTCCTTGAGTTACCAATACCGAGCCCGCACAAACCGCACTATGTTGTTTAGCTTGTGTTTTAAGCCAACTCAGTACTGAGCCATTTTCAGCCTCACCACAATCAAGGTTAACCGCAAATCCAGTGGCAAAGGTTTCGGGCAATACAATTAAATCTGGTTTATTGGTGATGTTGGCAAGCTGTTTTTCAAACATAGCTAAATTGGCTTTTTTATCGAGCCAATGCAGCGAGCTTTGCAATAATGTAAAAGTTAAAGTTGACATAAGATGCGCGCCGCCTCTATTAAGGTTTGATCGTTTTTAGCAAAACATAAGCGAATAACTTTATCGTTATTTGGCTGCTGGTAAAATACACTTAGTGGAATGGCTGCCACGCCTGCTTGCTCTACCAGCCACTGACAAAATTCTACGTCATTTAAATCCGATACATCACTGTAATCAAGCAGTAAAAAGTAGGTGCCTTCACTTGGTAAAATGCTAAAGCGGCTGTCTTGTAGAGCATTACTGAGTACATCACGCTTTTGTTGATAAAACTCACTTAACAGGTCAATGTGTTCAGCGTGTTGCTCTAACATATCTGCTAATGCATGTTGTGCAGGCGTAAAGCTTGAAAAAGTAACATACTGATGAATCTTTCGAAATTCTTCGCATAAATCAGTAGGCGCAATACAGTAGCCCATTTTCCAACCGGTGCTATGAAAGGTTTTACCAAAGCTTGAAATAACAAAGCTTTTTGCCAGTAGCTCCTCGTCACGTAGTGCACTTAGGTGTGGCTGTTGATCAAACGTTATATGCTCATAAACCTCATCGCTTATTACATATAAATTGTGAGCACTCACTAGTTTTTTTAGTTCGTTGATATCTTGCTGTTTTAACACTTTGCCACTGGGGTTATGCGGAGTATTAATAATAATTGCACGAGTATTTACTGTGATAGCTTGATTTACCATTTGCCAATTTATGGCGTAATCTGGAGCGGCTAACGCAACATGCACTGACTTGCCGCCTGCTAGTTCAATAGCGGGCTGATATGAGTCGTAAGCAGGATCAAATACAATAACGTCATCACCCGCGCGCACAATAGTTTGAATCGCTACAAATAATGCTTCAGTTGCTCCTGAAGTTATAGTTACTTGGCTTGTTCCATCAATTTGCGCTTTGTATTTTCGCTGAACTAATGCTGCAATTTGCTGCTGCAGTTTAGGTACACCGCTGGAAGGCGAGTATTGATTAACCCCTTGCGCTACATACTGGCTTAACTGCGCTTTTAAATACTCAGGGGTATCAAACTCAGGAAAACCTTGCGAAAGATTAATTGCCGAAAACTTATTAGCCAAGCCACTCATTTGGCTAAATATACTAATACCTAAATTGGGGAGTTTACTGTCAAACACGAAGTCTCCTGATGATGGTTTTGTGTACAGAGCAATGCTATGATTACAAACGGAAGTTTAGCCGTCTAAACTGTACTCTAATTGTTATTTGTGAGGAAAATATGCAAGACAACCATACCGCTATTTCAAACCTTATAGAAGCCGCAAAATGGATTAGCCAACAAGGTTGGGTTCCTGCCTCGGGTGGAAATTTATCAGCTCGCACCCAAAATGGCTTTGTTATAACGACTAATGGCTGCGATAAGGCCCAACTTACCCATGATCATTTTTTACAGTTAGGTCACCAGAACTTAAATACCTCACAGGCTCTATCAAGCGAAGCGAAATTACATTTAAGTTTGTATCAGTTAATTCCTGAGGCGCAATGTGTATTGCATACCCAATCGGTTGCGGCAACGGTGCTTTCACAAGTAACGCAAGCTCATCAGCTTGATTTAAGCGGTTACGAAATGCAAAAAGTGCTCGGTGGTTTTACCTCACATTTAGAAACCTTAAGCATTCCGATTTTTGATAACGACCAAGATATTGACCGTTTAAGCTTATTAGTCAGCGATCACCATTTGCACTCACCGATTAAATTTGGTGTATTAATTCGTGGTCATGGCTTATATGCAGTTGGCAAAAATATTGCCGAAGTGCGTCGCCACCTAGAAGCGCTAGAGTTTTTGTTTAGCTGCGAATTAGAGCGATTAAAAATCACCGGCATTCAAGCGAGCAATACACTTCATCATCGATAACTAACAAGCATTTAATGATAATGCTCGTACATTTTATCTAGCGGCTCAGAAAGGCCGCTCTCTTGTACTATACGTACATGTTTGCGTTTTAATTCGCGAGCACTGGTAACGCCACAAGAATGTGCAATAAGCCCCGCACCGTAATGGATATATTTATTATAATTTGCAACCCGCTGCGCTTTATCTTCAACATTCAAACCACGTTGTAAACGTTCATTATGCGTAGTAATTCCTGTTGGGCAGGTATCTTTATTACATTGCATAGCCTGAATGCAGCCTAGTGCAAACATATGCCCTCGCGCAGAAACCACAAAGTCGGCTCCTAGTGCTAATGCCCATGCAACTTTGGAAGGAACAATTAACTTACCCGAAACAATAATTTTAACTCGCTCTCTAAGACCATGTTTCTTTAATAGCTGTATAACTAAAGGAAGGCTTTCTTTAAGCGGTAACCCCACAGAATCTAATAAAGATTGTGGTGCTGCGCCGGTACCGCCATCCGCACTATCAATAGTAATAAAGTCGGGTGCGGACTCAATGCCACGATGATTAATCTCGGCGAATAAACTTTCTAACCAAGTATGTTCACCAATAACCGCTTTAAAGCCTGTCGGTTTACCCGTTGCAGTTCTGATGGTGGTAAGCATGTCTAGAATATCGTTTGGATTTTTTATTTCTGGGTGCCCGTTTGGACTAATCGAATCCTGCCCTTCGGGTATACCTCTTATTTTGGCAATTTCAGCATTCACTTTTCGCCCAGGTAACATGCCGCCTTTTCCGGGCTTAGCACCTTGGCTCATTTTCAGTTCAAACATTTTAACCGCTGGATGTGCAGCAACGGCTTTTAACTTTTCTGTACTTAAATTTCCCTGCTCGTCGCGTACACCGTATTTTGCGGTGCCAATTTGAAATACAATATCGGCACCTCCTTCTAAGTGATAGGGGCTAAGGCCGCCTTCTCCCGTGTTCATCCAACATCCTGCTAATTTTGCCCCCTTGGATAGTGCACGCACAGCAGGGCTTGATAGCGCACCAAAGCTCATGCCCGATATATTAAATAGCGAATTTGTGGTGTAAGGAAATTTACAGTAAGGGCCAAGAGTTACGTTGCTCGGCGCTAAGGCTTCTTCATCTAAGGTAGGAAACGCACAGTTCATAAACATGACTGTGCCTGTGGCCTCTAAACTTTGAGTTGAACCAAAAGCGGCCGTGTGATCAACATCTTTAGCCGCGCGGTAGACCCAACTACGCTCGGCACGATTAAAGGGCATTTCTTCACGATCGAGGGCAAAAAAATACTGTCTGAAAAACTCACCTTGGCGCTCAAAGAAATAACGAAAACGTCCAATCACGGGATAATTACGCCTAATAGCATGCTTTGTTTGCGTAACATCTCGAATATAAAAAATAGCAATTAATACAACCAGCAATCCCAATGCAACAATAAATAGGCTGGCAAACACATCGATACTGAACATTATAAACTGACTCATTACTTATCCTTAAATGCTAAAAAAGCGTGATGCCATCAAATAACACCACACTTTTATAGTTTCAAAATAATGCGCTTTTAGCTATCTGTTTTTGCTAATTCCACTTGTATATACAAACGTATTTGTTGCTCAAGCACCGACAAAGGCACTGAGCCATGGCGTAATATTTGATGATGAAACTCACGAATATCAAATTGTTGACCTAATGCTTGCTCAGCCTCTGCGCGCAGACGTTTAATTGTTAACTCACCAATTTTGTAAGACAGCGCTTGTGCTGGCCACGAAATATAACGGTCGGTTTCCGTTTTTACATTATGTAATGAAAGTGCCGTATTATCAGCCATAAAATTCATTGCACGCTCTCGACTCCAGCCATACATATGCATCCCCGTATCAACCACTAAACGTGCAGCACGCCACATTTCGTAGGTTAAACGACCAAAGTTGCTATATGGGTTTTGATAAAAACCAGCCTCAACCCCTAAGTACTCTGAATATAACCCCCAGCCTTCACCAAATGCTGATAAATAGGCATCTCGGCGATAGCTAGGTAAGCTTTCAAGCTCTGCATTGAGTGATATTTGTAAATGATGGCCCGGTACGGCTTCGTGCAGCGTTAACGCTTCTAAAGCATAGAGTGGTCGTTTATCTAAAGCGTACGTGTTCACCCAATAAAAACCGGCTTGATCATCACGGCTCGAACCTGAATAGCGCCCAGTAGTGTACTTAGGTGCAATATTGGCAGGCACCGGCGCTACGCCATAGGGTTTGCGTGGTAAGGTATGAAATAATTTAGGTAACTGTGCATCCATTTTTTTGGCAATGTACGCGGCCTCTTTTAATAATTGTTCAGGCGTTGTGGCGTAAAACTGCGGATCAGTACGTAAAAAGTGGATAAATTCTGCAAACGTGCCCTTAAAACCCACCTCTTTGATGACCGCTTCCATTTCACTGCGAATACGCGCCACCTCAGCTAAACCCAGCTCATGGATTTCTTTTGGGGTCATTTGTGTCGTGGTGTAATACTTAGCACGATTTGCATAAAAGGCTTCGCCATTAGGAGTTGACGAAATACCAATATCACTGCGCGCGCCAGGTAAGTATTCAGTATTAAAAAAAGTTAAGTAATCTTTATAGGCTTTAATAACTTGACCACTGATAGTGGCTTTAGCCTGTTGTTGTAACGCTATAAATTCACTATCACTTAAACCCGCGGTATTGTTTAAAAACGGCTTGTAAAATTCAGACTGTGTTACATCGTCAACAATGTAGGCAGTAATAGAGTCTTGGTAGCCAATTAATACCGCTTTGGGTTGAGTTAAACCAACTTCTAATCCTTTACGCATCCAGCCTATGTTTTGCTCAAAAAAGCGCGGCACTTGTTGTAATCGCTTTAAGTAGTTTTGATAATCTTGAGCGGTTTTATAATCAGAGCTATTAACAATAAACGATAAGCTTGAATGAAAGCCATATTCTGACGTTAAAGGCATGTAGTGCGCGTTAAATACATATTCATCAATAGTATTTTGCACTTGCGCTCGAATAATACTGTAGTTAATTTGGTTTTCGTCACTCAGCTTGCTCATATCTATTGCATCTAAATCAGCCAATAACTGCGTGTTTTTTTGATACTGCTGGGCTAAAAAGTCAGCCGATAAGTTAGGTAGTAAATAGCCATCAACCCCCTTAGGATTACTGTACGGACTTACCTTTTGGCGGTACTGGACGATACTTTCGGCCGTTTGCGTAAATTGCTGATCGGCGTTAATTGTGGTGAGCTGACACGCGCTTAATGAGCACACTAAGGTGACACTTAATAAGGAAAGGCGCATTTTTTTCGAAAGAGATAAATTCATAGTTATTGAGCTTAATGACGTTACAGATGTGATAAACCTATCTTAGGCTGAATAAATAGCAAATAGATATACGACCAACTGCGAAAAATATACGCCAGCAGTCATTTTATTAACTTAAGTTAATACTTAACTATAAATAAAATTAGAGTAATTGCTCAAAAAAGCAACGGTTATTGAATTTATAGCATCATTTTAATCAACTACGACTCATTTTACTTTTAAATCACAGATATAATGATTATTGTATCTGCGCTTGGAAGCAAATTGCCTCATTGGACGAGTTTTATAAATCAGCATTTATGCGTATTTGGTTGGTAATTGCAAATGATGTTCCATGACTCCATGGCTATAGCACAAGAAAAAATGACAAAAGTATGTATGTTTTTAGAGCATCATGTTTTGCCTCCTACTCCCTTAAATTTTCAAGTTGTGTATACATACATTAGTAAAATCCATTTTGCGCTTAACAATGCTATTGATGATGCCATAGATGCAAATCAAAATATTGATGAGCTATTTATTGAGCAACTCTATTTTGAATATTTAAATCAGGGTCATAAAACCGAAGTAGCAATGATTGAAAACGTCAATGGCGTGATCAATTCACTATCGCGAAATGCACAGCAAACAGAAAAAAAACTTAACGATTTTGCAGGCCATGTTAATGACTGCTTGCATTCTTTAGATGAAAATAATATTGCTAACAGCCGTCTCGCTTTAGAAAGGTTAAATGAGCAAACACAGTTACTCCTCTCACAACAAGCACAATTTAAACAAGAACTTAGCCAGGCAAAAAAACTACACGAAGCCACTAAAAAACAACTTAATACCTTGCGCAAACAACATGTGATTGACCCACAAACAGGCTTATATAAACGCCATTATTTAACTAAGCAAACACAATTATGGCTAAAACAAGACAAGTCAATTTCAGCAATTGCCATTCAAATTGATAATTTAGAGCATTTTATTAATAACTTTGGTGATGCCATTGGAGAAGTGATTTTAAATAAAGTAGCTAAGCAAGTTCAAAAGTATGTTTCACAAAGTGGCTTAGCCGGGCGCTCTGCAAAAGACCAATTTATCGTTCTACTTGCTAACATTGAGCCAGAAACTGCTAAGCTGATTGCAGAAAAAGTAATAACTGGAGTTGAAAAACTACGCTTTATAAGTTCAAAAAGCGATCTAAAGCTCCCTCCCATTTCTCTCTCATTAGGGATTACGGAACAACAACAAGGCGACTTTAACCAACTAGTTAAAAGTGCCTCAAACGCGGCGTTTAAATCACGCGCATCTCAATAACCCAGTACACTGTTCAAACAATAAAATTAGCTGATAAATCATATTCAAATTGCACCCTTGGTGCACAATCAAGTACACTAGTCTTTATTACCACGATAGAGATTAATCATGAACGAGAACCCTGAAAAGACCACGCATTTTGGCTATAAAACTGTTGCCGAAACCGAAAAAGCTTCTATGGTTGCTGATGTATTTCATTCTGTTGCGACAAAGTACGATGTTATGAATGATCTCATGTCTTTTGGTATTCATCGTTTATGGAAACGTCAAACAATTGCCAGCTCAGGTATTCGTAAAGGTCATCATGTATTAGATTTAGCCGGCGGTACTGGCGATTTAACTGCAAAGTTTAGCCAGCTTGTTGGCGAAACCGGTCAGGTTGTTTTAGGTGATATAAACTCTTCAATGTTAAAAGTAGGCCGCGAAAAGCTGCATAACTTAGGCCTTGTAGGCAACATTGATTACGTACAAATGAATGCCGAAGCCTTACCTTTCCCTGATAATAGTTTTGATTTAATTACGATTGCTTTTGGCTTGCGTAATGTTACCGACCAAAATAAAGCATTGCGCTCTATGTACCGCATTTTAAAGCCAGGTGGTCGTTTACTCATTCTTGAGTTTTCAAAACCAGAGCAAGAGCTTCTTAGCAAGGCGTATGATTTTTACTCTTTCAACATTTTACCTACTATGGGTAAACTAGTTGCTAACGACAGTGAATCATACCAATACTTAGCAGAGTCAATTCGTATGCATCCAGATCAAGAAACCCTTAAAGCGATGATGGTCGAAGCAGGGTTTGAGCAAGCGACTTATCAAAATCTAACTGGTGGCATTGTTGCCCTGCATCGTGGATTTAAATACTAAGGTTAGTAATTTATGGCGCTTGAAGAACACAGTAAAGAACAACCGGCTGCAGGCAGTTTTTTTATGCTACCGAGCTTTGTACTTTCGCTTATTGAGCAAGTATTAAATCAAGCGCTTAAACTCGATCCGAGCTTACTCGATAAACTAAAAACGGTAGAGCATCAGCGCTTATTAGTTGAGGTTAGAGACTGGCAGCAAAAAATAGCCATTACTTATGCCAATCAGCAGCTACATCTTTACACTGCATTCGAACATGCTGACGCTGATTGTATGATCAGCGCCAATATAGATACGTTGTTAGCACTGAAAAACCCAGCCATACTGACTCAACTTATTCGCCAAGATAAGCTTGATTTACAAGGCGATTTAAATATAGCTCAACACTATAGTTCAGCCTTTTCAAGTGTAGAGATTGATTGGCCAGAGCAACTAGCAAAGCATATTGGCGACGCGCCTGCACAACAACTTTATTTGCACTTGCAGTCGCTTAAGCAGCAAGGTAAAAAAGCAAAGTCTCAGCTCGATAATACTTTTATTAGTGTGTGCCAAGACGAACTGGCAATCACCATTCACCCATTAGAGCTTGAGCAATTTAAACAACAAAATAGAGCACTAAAAAGCCATGTTGCCGCCATTGAGCAACGTATTAACGCCCTAATTAAAGCCCTTTAACGCGCTAAGGATTTTTTGTGTCAACTGCCCGACTGTATTACATAACTAAAACCCTGCTTAGCTTCGGACTTGATGAGCTTGTACCCAAACATAAAGTACCTTGGTTTGCTAAACTTGCTCGTGGCAGTTTGTTTTGGTTGCGCAACCAACACAAAGATAAACCTCCTGGCTTAAGACTTCGTTTAGCACTACAACAGCTTGGCCCTGTGTGGATAAAGTTTGGCCAAATGCTTTCAACTCGGCGCGATTTACTGCCTCATGATATCGCCTTGGAATTAGCCTTTTTACAAGATCAGGTAGAACCGTTCGAGGGTGAACTAGCCCAGAGAATCATCGAAAAAGCATTAGAAATAGATGATATTAGCCAGCTATTTAGCGAATTTTCACAAATACCTTTGGCATCGGCCTCAATTGCTCAAGTGCATACTGCTACCCTTGTTGATCCTCAAGGTGAATCGCAAGATGTTGTTATTAAAGTTATTCGCCCTAATATTGAGCAACAAATCAACGCTGACTTAGCACTAATGGAAAAATTGGCTAAGGTTGTCGGTAAGTTAATTAACGAAGCCAAGCGATTACGCCCAGTGGAAGTGGTTAAAGAGTATAAAAAAACATTGCTCGATGAGCTCGACTTAATGCGTGAGGGCGCTAATGGTATTCAATTAAAGCGTAACTTTGAAGGTTCAGAATCGTTATACATTCCAACAGTATATAGTGATTATAGCCGCAGTAATGTACTGGTTATGGAGCGTATTTACGGTATTCCGGTTTCGGACACTGAAGCGTTGATGGCACAAAACACCAACATGAAGTTATTAGCAGAACGCGGAGTAGAAGTGTTTTTTACTCAAGTATTCCGCGACAGTTTTTTTCATGCTGACATGCACCCGGGTAATATTTTTGTGTCACGCGAAAACCCGCATAATCCTAAATATATTGGTATAGATTGCGGTATTGTTGGAACTCTTAACAAAGAAGATAAACGCTATTTAGCTGAAAATTTCATTGCCTTTTTTAACCGCGACTACCGTCAGGTAGCACAGCTACATGTTGATTCAGGCTGGGTACCACCTGATACCAGCATTGAAGAGTTTGAATTTGCTATTCGCACCGTTTGCGAACCTATTTTTAATAAACCACTGGCTGAAATATCATTTGGTCATGTATTGGTAAACTTATTTAATACCGCACGTCGTTTTAATATGCAGGTTCAACCACAGCTCGTATTACTACAAAAAACTTTGCTATATGTTGAGGGCTTAGGTCGCCAGCTATATCCACAACTGGATTTATGGAAAACAGCAAAGCCATTTTTAGAAGACTGGGTTAAACAACAAGTTGGTCCGCTGTCTGTACTAAAGCAAATGTATGCAAACTTACCGTTTTGGGCAGAAAAAATGCCTGAACTACCCGATTTAATTTATCAAAATTTAAAGCGAGCACCACACTCTCACGTACCTGCAGTTAAAGTTTCACATAAACCATTGGTTTTAGGGCTGTTTAGTAGTGCAGCGATGATTGTCTCTGCTTTATTTTATTTACAACACAACTTAATCGCTGCTGGCGTTGTCTTAAGCTGTGCTGTTATTGGCTTTATAGCGGCTTGGCGCCGCTCATAAACTAAGTGCTATTTGCCACTTTGGGCGTATAATCAGCACTTAACCTTATTATTTTATGGCTTAAAAGCAGGAGAAAACCATGGGTTTTGGTGGTATTAGTATTTGGCAATTATTAATTGTACTTGCAATCATTGTACTTTTATTTGGTACAAAAAAACTACGCGGTATGGGTGGTGATTTAGGTGGCGCAGTTAAAGGCTTTAAAAAAGCTATGTCTGATGACCAAAATGCTGAAAAACAAGCTAGCGAAGATAAAACTGAACAGATCCAAAAATCATCAGAATCAACACCAATCGATTCAAGTACAACTAGCAAAACTAAAGATAACGACAAGGTTTAACTAGCATGGGAATGTGGGAGCTTGTTGTGGTATTTATTGTCGGCTTAGTAGTACTAGGGCCGGAACGCTTACCTGTTGCTATTAGAACCGTAAGCCGCTGGGTTAAAACAGCCAAAGCAATGGCTAACTCAGTAAAAGCTGAAGTGAGTGAAGAGCTTCGTGTAAACGAGCTACATGAAAACCTAAAAAAAGCAGAGCAACAAGGTCTTAAAGATTTAAGCCCTGACCTACAACACTCTGTTTCTGAGCTGCAACAAGCAGCGCAATCAGTTACTCACAGCTATAAAAAAAATCAAAGCCAAGCCACTAATAACCAAGCAACAGATGACTCTAAATAATTATGGCACTCTCTTTTTTCATGCGCTTAATGCAGGTATAGAAAACAATGACTGAAGAAGTAAAATCAGGATTTGTCGCTCATTTAATCGAGTTGCGTGACCGGTTGATAAAATCGCTATTGAGTATTTTAGTGATATTTATTGGTTTGGTTTACTTTGCAAACGATATTTATACGTTTGTAGCTGCTCCTCTAGTCGCTCATTTACCTAGTACTGCCACTATGATAGCAACGGATGTCACTGCGCCATTTTTTGCTCCCTTTAAACTAACCTTGTTTGTTGCTTTATTTGCGGCCATCCCTTGGATTTTACATCAAATTTGGGGATTTATAGCCCCAGGTTTATATCAGCACGAAAAGAAAATGCTGATGCCAATATTAGCTTCCAGTATTTTCTTATTTTATGGTGGCATTGCTTTTTGCTACTTTGTAGTACTGCCAATTATTTTAGGGTTTTTCACCAGTGCAGGTCCTCAAATGATGACCCTAGCCCCAGATATCAGTAGCTATTTGGGCTTTGTTCTTAAGCTATTTTTTGCTTTTGGTATTGCATTTGAAATTCCAGTGGCGATTATGTTGCTCTGTTGGAGTGGCGCAACAACCACACAAAGCCTAAAAGAAAAGCGCCCTTATATAGTGGTCGGCGTATTTGTAGTGGCAATGTTTTTAACGCCACCAGACGTTTTATCACAAACTCTATTAGCACTGCCTATGCTGCTGTTATTTGAGCTTGGCTTAATTTTAGCGAAATTTTATACCGCAAAACCACAACAAGAATCTGAGGAATAATATGAATAAGCATTTACTTTCTTTACTCGCTTTAGCAAGTGTACCGGTTTTAGCCGCAACTCCTATCAATGAACAAGCGTTGCAAGCCTGTAGTTTTATTGAAAACGATTTTAATCGTTTACTATGCTATGACAACACCATTGCCGGAAAATCGCTTACTCAATCAGCCCGTAAACAGCCAGAGCAACCTGCTCAAGCTAATGTAAAAGCTGACATGGCTGCCGTAACAGCACCTGTAGCTACCAAGGCAAAAGAGTTTGGTTTAGAGCATAAAAACATTACCAAGAGTACTGAAGAAACAATTTCATCAACAATAGCTAATGTTAAAAAAGCCCCTTATGGTGAGCTAATTATTACCTTAGAAAATAATCAGCAATGGCGTCAAATTGGCTCAGATAGATTAAGTTTAGACAAAGGTGACACTGTTACTATTAGCCGTGGGGTATTCAACTCTTTTTTACTTAAAAAAGCAGATCAAAACCGCTCAATTCGTGTAAAACGCACTCAATAATGCAATACACGTTAATTGATGCTGGCGTAAATTTAACTAATCATCAATTTGATGGTCAGCATCAAGAAGTGCTCGCTCGGGCAAAAGAGGTCGGCGTTAAGCATATGCTAATTATTGGCTGCGATATCAGCTCCAGCGAAGAATCATTAGCACTTGCTGCACGCTATGGTCAATATGCTAGCGCAGGTATTCACCCTCATGATGCAAAAACAGCAACCTCTGAACTTGAGCAACAACTCACTCAGCTAGCTCAACATGAGCAGGTTATTGCCATAGGTGAGTGCGGGCTAGATTATAATCGCGACTTTTCTCCAAGAGATGTGCAGCGTGATGTGTTTCGTCGTCAACTCGCATTAGCTGAAAAACTAAACCTGCCCGTTTATTTGCATGAACGTGACGCCAGTGACGACATGCTTGCTATTTTAAATGAGTTTACTGTACGCGGTGTACTGCATTGTTTTACTGGTGATGCACAAGCACTCGCAGGTTACTTAAATTTGGGCCTTTATATTGGTATCACCGGCTGGGTATGTGACGAACGACGCGGCAAAGAATTACAACAACTGATCCCAAGCATTCCCATTGAGCGTTTATTAATTGAAACCGATGCACCCTTTTTAATCCCTCGCACTGTTAAACCTAAGCCAAAATCAAGACGTAATGAGCCAGCATTGCTGCATTATGTTTGTGACACGCTTGCTCAGCTTTATGGTATTCCTGCATGTGATGTTGCAAAGCATACTAGTGAAAACTTCAATCATTTGTTTGGAATAGAGAAAAAATAATGCGAACCTTTTGCGCTTTGCTGGTATTCACTATGGTGTTTTATGCATCCTGTTTTCCTGCAAATGCAATCGAGATAAATAGCGAATTTAATTCAAAAAAAATAGAAGGTATTCATTATTCGTTTGTTCCTACCTCATTAGAAGATGCACGACAAAGCAATTTACAAGAATGGCTGCTACTTAATAATAAGCCACTTAATTTAGGCCTTGAGTCTCGGCCTGTGTGGATTCAATTTCAACTAAATAATTACCTTAATGAGCCAATAGAGCCAATCCTATCGTTCGATAACCCACTTCTGAACAATATATACCTGTACCACTTTATAGGTGAGGAGCAACTAAAATCGGAACATATTGGTGATGCTCTGCCTTTATCTGATAGAGCGATTAGAAGTGAGTCTTTGCTGGTTAAATTAACTCTTCCCGCTAACAGCGAAACCACCGTTTACCTCAAAGTTAATAATAATGCGGGAATTGGGCTTCGCGTCCCTCTCACCTTATGGCAACAAGATGCATTATTAGCCCATAAAAGTATGATTAACCTGCTCTATGGATTGCTGATTGGATTTATTTTTTCACTGGCTATCAGTAGCATAGTTTTATTTGCTTTTTCACGTAAACATTATTTTGCTTGTGCCGGTGTGATTACATTGATGCTTAGCCTGTTTTTAGCTTATATAGGTGGTTTTGGGCTTCGTTATGCTCCCTCAAGCATAGCAGGCTTGCAACAGTTAATGCTGCCTCTATTACTTATGCTGATCACAATACTGCTTCTACCCTTACAGCGGCATGTGTGCAAACCTAACGCCTCTAAGCTACTCAAGGGTCAAACTGCTATTACGACACTGTATGCGTTAATTATCGGTTTTATATGGTTATTACCTACTCCCAGTGTGACTTTATTTGCCATCTCAACTATACCTATAATTCTTATTTACCACGTGATAACAACATTACTTTATTTGCGCCAGCAACCGACAAACCCTAATAAAAGCTTATTAATTGCCCTTATATTGTTTTTCATTATTGTGATTCATTTTGCCATTGCATTAACCGACCTTTATGCAGTGACTCGAACTAGCTTAATGATAACCTTTGCAGCGTCCTTAGGTTGCTCATTTTGTTTAAGTTATACCGTCATAAAGTTATTTATATTACAACGCGATGAACAAGTAACAGCGCAGCAAGCATTAATTGCACAAAACACAGCACAAGATGCGCTATTAAATGAGCGGATTGAATTACAAGAGCGCACCCGCCAAGAGCTTGAAAGCCAAGTAGATGAACGCACCTTTGAGTTACAAGTAACACTGAGGGAATTAGAAGATAAAAACCGCGAACTTGAACAACTCAATATGGAAGATGCCTTAACAGGCATTAAAAATAGGCGCTTTTTCGATAAAAAACTAATTATGGAAATTCGTCGTTCGCGCCGCGAACAAACGCCACTGAGTATTATTATGTTAGATATTGATAAATTTAAGTCAATTAACGATAACTATGGCCACTTAACCGGCGATCAAGTTATAAGGGCTGTGTCTGATACCATTAAACAACAGCTTAAGCGCCCACTAGATGAAGTCGCGCGTTATGGTGGTGAAGAATTTGTCATTTTACTACCTAATACTGATAACCAAGGTGCACTAGTCATTGCAGAGCAAACACGCTTAGCAATAGCAAATAATAGTGTGAATGTAGCGGGTACTGTTATCGACTTTACTATTAGTGCCGGTGTTTATACTCAAATTGCCGATGATATTCATAACCCTGAACTATTTACTGATTATGCCGATAAGGCACTCTATTTAGCAAAACAACATGGCCGCAATCAAGTGGTTAATTTTTCAATCCCACAGTAGGAGCGTATACTTATGGCCCAATCTGGACTAGACCTTTTCCCATATACTCGCATGCGTAGAATGCGCCGTAATGATTTCTCTCGTCGCCTTATGGCTGAAAATCAGCTGAGTGTTAATGATCTTATTTATCCTGTTTTTGTGCTTGAAGGCAAAAACCGTCGTGAAAGCATTGAATCGATGCCCGGTATTGAACGCTTATCAATTGATCTACTGATCGATGAAGCTAAAGAATTAGTTGATTTAGGTGTGCCTGCGGTGGCTATCTTCCCTGTCACGCCTGCAGATAAAAAATCATTATATGCCGAAGAAGCGTATAACGATGATGGCTTAGTACAACGCACTGTTCGTGCTTTAAAAGAAGCCCTCCCTGAACTTGGGGTGATCACTGACGGGGCGCTCGATCCATTTACTACTCACGGGCAAGACGGCATTATTGATGACGAAGGCTATGTAATAAACGATGTAACCACTGAAATATTAGTTAAACAAGCATTATCACATGCAGCTGCAGGTGCCGATGTTGTTGCTCCATCAGATATGATGGATGGCCGTATTGGCGCAATCCGCGAAGCGCTCGAAGCGGATGGTTTTATTCACACTCGTATTATGGCTTATTCAGCTAAATACGCATCTAGCTACTATGGCCCATTTAGAGATGCCATAGGATCTGCTGGTAACTTAAAAGGCGCTGATAAAAAAACCTACCAAATGGATCCTGCTAACTCAGATGAAGCAATTCGCGAAGTCGCGCTTGACCTTCAGGAAGGCGCCGACATGGTAATGGTTAAACCTGGCATGCCATACCTTGATATTGTACGCCGCGTTAAAGATGAGTTTGGTGTACCAACATTTGCTTATCAGGTAAGTGGTGAATACGCGATGCATAAAGCCGCTATTGATAATGGCTGGCTGAGCGAAGAAGCTACTATTATGGAATCTTTATTAGCATTTAAACGCGCAGGTGCAGATGGCATTCTGACTTACTTTGCTAAGCAAGCTGCTCGCTATTTAAATAAATAATAACGACATATTGATATAAAAGGGCTTTATTGCCCTTTTGTATATTTAAAGGCAGCCCTTTTTTATGCTGCGTTACTCTCATTTCTGGGAAGTAACCACACTACATAGGCCCTTCCTTACCCAAAACTAAAAACACAACGTATTTTCAACCTCAAAAAATAAGCAAATCTCAACATTGTTAATATTCTGTATTCTATTTGTAACCTTTTTTCATTACACTAAGCGTCCCATTTGGGGAAACAAAACACGGGAAAAATAATAATGTTGAAAACAAAAATAACGCCATTGGCGCTTGTATTAGCAAGCCTCAGTGCACCCGCTACCGCTAACCTCGTTATATCTGAGTACGTAGAAGGCAGTAGCTATAATAAAGCAGTAGAACTATTTAATAATTCGACTACCCCTCTGTCATTAGATGGCTACACGCTAAGCCTCTATTCAAATGGCAATACAGATGCAAATAATACATTCGATTTAACTGGTGAACTTGCTGCAAACAGCACTTACGTCATTGTTAATGGGAATGCATCAGCAGAACTAAAAGAAAAAGCTGACCAACTCAGCGCCGTGACTAACTTTAATGGCGATGATGCGCTGGTACTTACTCAAGGTTCGACCGTTATTGATAGCTTTGGCCAACGCGGTGTAGACCCCGGTTCATTTTGGTCAGAAGGGGGCGTGAAAACACAAAATAAGACATTGCGCCGCAAAGAAAGCGAGCTAAACGGACGCACCGATGCCGATGGCGCTTTTAATCCAAGTGAGCTATGGCTGCAATTTGATCAAGATGACTTTAGTGATTTAGGTATCTTTGCAGGAAATTCTTCACCTAACCCTGATCCAGACCCAGAACCTGAAGAGCCTTTATTATGTGGCGCTGATAAAACATTAATTAGCAGCATTCAAGGCGAAGGCGCAAGCAGCCCACTGGTTAACACTGCTGTTGAGTTTGAAGGTGTAGTAACAGCTGACTTCCAGGCTGATGATCAGCTCAAAGGCTTTTTTGTTAACTCACTAAGTTATGATGAAGATACAAACCCACTTACCTCTGAAGGGGTATTTGTTTACTTTACTAATACTGATGTTAATGTTGGTGACCACGTTCGCGTACGAGGTACTGTTGAAGAATATTTTGATGCCACCCAAATTGGCAATGTTAGTCAAGTTGCTATATGTAACACCGGTCTTTCAGCTTACCCGATTAAAATTACTTTACCCGTTACCGATCAAAGTGAATTAGAAGCGTTTGAAGGTATGCTGGTTACCTTAGAGCAACCACTTATTGTTACTAACAATTATGGTTTAGGTCGCTATGGTGAACTAGAGCTTGCTACTGAACGCTTATACCAAGGTACTCAAGTTGCACTTCCTGGCGCGGCTGCGAATGCGGTTGAAGCGCAAAATATAAATAAAAAAATACTCTTAGATGATGGTTCAACTCGTCAAAACCGCGATCCTATCGCTTATCCTGTCCCAGGGTTATCAGCAGAGAATACTCTACGCACAGGCGATACAGTAAATTCTGTAACAGGTGCGTTAGCTTATAGCTTTAGTACTTATCGCATTCACCCAACAACAACACCTCAGTTTATAGCAACCAATCCACGCACCGATGCACCAGAGTTAAACCCTGACGCTGATTTACGTGTTGCCAGCTTTAACGTACTTAACTACTTTAATGGCGATGGCCAAGGCGGTGGTTTTCCAACTAGCCGTGGTGCTGATTCAGAAGCCGAGTTAATTCGCCAACAAGCCAAGCTAGTCAGCGCTATTAGTGCTTTGCAAGCGGATGTGATTGGCTTAATGGAAATTGAAAATGACGGCTTTGGTGAATTCAGTGCTGTTGCAAGCTTAGTAAATGCACTTAATGACGCTGATAGTCAAAATCAGTATGCATTCGTGGATTTTGGTGTTGATAAAATTGGCACCGACGCTATCACGACTGCGCTTATTTACCGTGCTGATAAAGTGCAGCAAGTGGGTACTGCAGCAATCACTACCGATGCGCCTTTCGATTACAGCAACCGTGCACCAATTGCACAAAGCTTTAAATCTTTAGATACAGAAGAAGTCTTTACTGTTGCCGTAGCACACCTAAAATCTAAAGGTGGTTGTAGAAGTGCCACTGGCGGCAATGCAGATCAAGGTGACGGTCAAGCATGTTGGAATGAAATCCGAACTGCTGGCGCAAATGCATTTGCTGATTGGCTAAATAGCAAACCAACAGGAGTTGATGATGAAGATATCATTCTTGTTGGCGACATGAACGCGTATGCAATGGAAGATCCTATCCGTGCATTTGCTGATAAGGGCCTTAAAAATGTGGTTGCTGAGTTAGATGGCAACACCTTAGGTTATTCTTACAGCTTTTCTGGTCGTGCAGGAAGTTTAGATCACGCCCTAGCAAGCCCGAGCTTATTAAGTAAAGTAGTGAGCGCCAGTGATTGGCATATTAACGCCGATGAGCCTATTTCACTTGATTATAATGTTGAATTTAAATCTGACGCACAGCAATCAAGCTTGTATGCTCAAGGACCTTACAGAGCATCAGATCATGACCCTGTTATTGTCGATATTCGTTCAACTATTATCGCGCCACCTGAGCCAGAACCTGAAGTAATTATTGGCGAAATTAATAATATTGGTGGCTGGTTTTGGTGGAAAAGCTACAGCTTCGAAATCCCGCAAGGTTACGACGAGTTAACCGTTAGTCTTGAAGGTGGCTGGGGTGATGCAAATTTATTTGTACGCCACAGAAGAAACCCAACTCTTTTCAGGAAAGATTGCGCTTCAATTAGCCTCGGCAATAGTGAGAGCTGTTCATTTACCAACCCACAAGAAGGTAAGTGGCGAGTACGTGTAAACGGTGCCATTCCTTTTGGCAATGTAAAACTCACTTATAAAGCAACCAAATATGCTGATTAACTTCGACTTCAATAACCGGTTCATGACTTAAAGTTGTTGCCAGTATCTACTTGAAGTAACTCAAAAGCCGCATTCGCGGCTTTTTTTATTTTATATACAAATGTAATTCAGACAGGCTTCAGCAAGCACTGCTTATTATCTATGCAAGCATTGACTTAGTACATATCTAACTCAAGGTAACTCTAACACTGTTTGTTTTTCGAAAAGTCAAAATGCGTTATGGCGGCTTGATTGAAAGTGAAAAACAACTTGTCCTTCTAATCCATACCAAGAGCAACTGAGATAAACGTCAATCTTAGCAGTAAACATATTTTTTTATAAAGGATTCAAAATGAAAGCGCGCATTCACCTTATATCTACTTATCAAAGGGTTTTTAAAAAGCCTTTGTTTGGGATGTTGATGGTTTTTTCACTCTGGGGAACTAACAGCGCCATTGCTGCAACTTCACTTGAAGCCGCAATACCGCAGAGCAGTTTATTTGATGTGCTAAGTGCGCGAGCTAAAAAGCTTGCTGAACAAGATTACATTGCACCAAAAGAAATACAGTTAGATGCGCTTAATAGTATTGATTATCAAGACTACCGCTCAATCCGCTTTAAGCAAGACCAATCGGTATGGAAAGATGAAGGGCTTTATGAGCTGCAATTATTTCACCCCGGTTTTTTATATAAAACGCCAGTAAAAATCAATATCGTTGATCAAAATGCAAAACTTAGCCGCCTTCCATTTAGCACAGAGTTTTATCAATATGATGGAACAGCAGCACACCTAAAAGATGAAATAGCAAAAAGTATTGAAGGTACGCAGTTAGGGCATGCTGGTTTTAGATTACATTACCCATTAAATAACGATGACTATAAAGATGAGGTTATGGTATTTCAGGGCGCTTCTTATTTTCGCTTAGTTGGGCCTAACCAAGTTTATGGTTTATCTGCACGAGGACTGGCGATTGATACCGCACAAACATCTGGTGAAGAGTTTCCTTCATTCAAAGAATTCTGGTTAGTTAAACCAACACCCGAGCAAACTAATATTACTATTTTTGCTTTACTTGATAGTCCATCAGTAGCGGGAACTTACAAGTTTGAGATAGACCCTAACACGCAGACAAGTGTTAGCGTCGACATGCAAATTTTTGCCCGTAAAGATGTTAAAAAGCTTGGTATAGCACCATTAACGAGTATGTTTTATCACGGTGAAAATAGTACCAAGTTTTTTGATGATTATCGCCCTGAAGTACACGACTCAGACGGTTTGCTCACGCAATCACAAGAAGGTAACTGGGTATGGCGTCCACTTAATAATCCATCCCAACTTAGCGTAACCTCTTTTTCATATGAAAATCCTAAAGGCTTTGGCCTTGCACAGCGTGACCGTGACTTTAATAACTACTTTGATATAGAAGCGCATTATCATGACCGCCCTAGCTTTTGGATAGAACCACAAGGTGAATGGGGGAATGGTCGTGTTGAGCTTGTTGAGATTCCAACAGATACTGAAACTAACGATAATATTGTAAGTTATTGGGTTCCTGAAAAGCCGTTCAAAGCAGGAGAAGCATTAAAGTTTAGCTACAAAATATCGACCTTTAATGATTATCTAAGCCAAAATAATTTGGCTAAAGTGGCTAGAACACGCATTGGCAGTGCAGCATTGCCTGGTGAAGATAACCCACCTCCAAAGAGCCATCGTCAGTTTACTGTTGACTTTACTGGCCCTGATATCAATCAATTATCTGAAAAATTAGTACTTAGCGCAGACTTGCAACTTACCACAGGTGAAGCGCGTGATATTACAGTGCAAAAGCTACCAAAATCATTAGGCTGGCGAGTTGCCTTCAAAGTCGCCCCAAAAGACAGTAATCCTGTAGATATGCGTTTATCGCTAAAACTACGTAACAAAGCAGTGAGCGAGGTATGGAGCTATGTTTGGTATCCAAATGACATCAAGTAAACAAAGTACTGGCACACCAATGCCTTTTAAAACACTTCGCGTATGGTTATTTGCTATAGCTGCTATTGGCCTCTCAGGCTATGGCATTTCAATTATGTTTGAAATTTTAAACTCAAATGGCATGACCTTGCTTGAGTATGCACTGCTTGCTTTGTTTTCTATTACCTTTGCTTGGATAGTCACCGCGTTTTGTAGTGGTTGCATTGGGTTTATACTACAGCTACTTCGTATAGATCCGCTCACGCTTAAAAGAATAAAACCGGTCTCCATTAACAATGAAGCACTATCACAGCAAAAAACGGCTGTAGTTATGCCTATTTATAATGAAGATACCCATAGAGTTATTGCGGGCTTTGAAGTGAGCTTGCAATCGTTAAAAGCCACTGGGCAATTAAAACACTTTGATTTTTATTTACTGAGCGATACACAAGACGCAACTATTGCTAGTAATGAATTAAGCGCATGGCATGCTTTATGTGAACGTCTTGGCGATACAGCAAAACAGATATTTTACCGTCGTCGTGAAGATAATAAACATCGTAAAGTAGGTAACTTAACCGATTTTTGTGAACGTTGGGGTAGCCAATACGAGCATATGATTGTATTGGATGCTGATAGTGTGATGACGGGTCAATGCATGCTAGAACTCACTACTAGCATGCTGAATAACCCACAAGCGGGATTGATTCAAACTATTCCTATTCCTGTGCGCCAAGATACTTTTTTTGGACGCTTTTTACAGTTTGCTTCGATTCTTTATAGCCCAATGTTAGCTACTGGCTCTGCTTTTTGGCAAACCGATAAAGCCAATTACTGGGGGCATAATGCCATCATTCGTGTTAGTGCGTTTATTGATTGCTGTGGCTTGCCAACACTCAAAGGTAAAGCCCCCTTTGGTGGAGAAATTTTAAGCCATGATTTTGTGGAAGCTTCTCTATTACATAGCGCAAATTGGGACGTATTATTACTTGCCGATATTGAAGGCAGTTATGAAGAGGTTCCCAGTAATATCTTAGATTATGCTGTACGAGACAGACGTTGGGTTCAGGGTAATATTCAGCACCTAGGTTTACTTTCATCAGCAAAGCTAAAGCTAATGAGCAAACTGCACTTTTTACTGGGTGCAACAGCGTATATTTCATCTCTTATTTGGTTGTCTATGCTGGCATTAAGTACCATAGATGCGGTAACACGTGCTTTAAATAGTGATGTCTACTTTAATCGTGCCTATCAGTTATTTCCGACTTGGCAAATAGCCAAAACAGATCTCATTGACTCATTACTTTACCTAACAATTATTATTTTGTTATTACCTAAACTTATGGGCGTCATTGTTACTTTAGTGCACCGTAAAAAGCGCTTTGGTGGTGCATTAAAGCTCATTTTAGGATCTGTAATTGAAACCATTTTTGCTATTATTGTGGCACCATTGATGATGGTATTTCATGCGTACTTTGTAGTCTGTGTATTTTTAGGCAAAAAAGTAAAATGGGATGCTCAACCGCGTGAAGGTAGAATGGTGCCATGGAAAGAAGCGTTTGGTTATACATTGTTTTCTTCGCTTGTTGCCATTGTATGGGGTAGCGTTGCTTATTACTTTACACCGGTCTTTTTTTGGTGGTTATCTCCTATTTTATTAGGGCTCATCCTCGCTGCTCCTATTGTGCGTTACTCAAGTAGTATCAAGCTAGGCATTAAGCTAAGGCAGTGGGGCATTTTCCTCTGCCCGAGTGAAGTAGATGACGATGCAACATTAGCGGCTCTTAAAGTACACCTCAAAGAGATAGCCGTTCCACCTGTAGGGCGTTATTCAACAGCAACACCGCTGTTACCATTAGAACATAAAGTGACAATGCCTATTCAGAACTTTAGTAGTGAATCACATCGAAAGAAGTTTAAAGCACTCATCACAAAAACTGCTAATAAGCTAAGTTAATGCCACTACAAATAAAAAAGGAGCAACCTTGTGTTGCTCCTTTTTTTTAGCTGCGTTTACACTTATTTTTAAGCCATGTTCATTTAATACGACGGGCTTCATTATCTTTAAATCAATCATGCTTTATAAAAGTTAAACAATAAAAAACCCGCAGCAAGTGCGGGTTTTTTTAAAGAGTTAGAGTGCTAATTACTTAGCAGCATTTTTCTCTTTTTCTGCAGCGATTACAGTATCAGCTACGTTTTGTGGACATGCAGCGTAGTGTGAGAACTCCATAGAGAACTGACCACGACCAGATGTCATTGTACGTAGTGAACCGATGTAACCGAACATTTCTGATAACGGTACGTCAGCTTTAATACGAACGCCAGTTAAACCAGCTTCTTGATTGCTTAGCATACCACGACGACGGTTAAGGTCACCAATTACATCACCTACGTGATCTTCTGGTGTGAACACGTCAACTTTCATGATTGGCTCAAGAAGTTGTGCACCCGCTTTAGGGATAGACTGACGGAAAGCGCCTTTAGCAGCGATTTCGAAAGCAATTGCAGATGAATCCACGGCGTGGAAGCCACCGTCGAAAAGCTCAACTTCAACGTCAAGTACTGGGAAGCCAGCTAGAACACCTTCACCCATCATTGATTTGAAGCCTTTCTCAACTGCAGGCCAGAATTCTTTAGGTACGTTACCACCAACAACTGATGAAGTGAACGCGAAACCTGAACCCACTTCGCCTGGCTTGATGCGGTAATCGATTTTACCGAACTGACCAGAACCACCAGATTGTTTCTTATGCGTGTAGCTATCTTCGATTTCACGAGTGATAGTTTCACGGTAAGCAACCTGTGGTTGACCAACGATAAGGTCTACACCGTAAGTACGCTTAAGGATATCTACTTTGATATCTAAGTGAAGCTCACCCATACCTTTAAGGATAGTTTCGCCTGAATCTTCATCAGTCTCAACTTGGAAAGATGGATCTTCTGCAACCATTTTACCGATAGCAACACCCATTTTCTCATTACCGCCTTTATCTTTAGGCTGTACAGCAATCGAGATTACTGGAGTTGGGAATACCATTGGCTCAAGTGTTACTGGGTGCTTAGGATCACATAGAGTGTGACCAGTTTGCACGTTTTTCATACCAACGATAGCGATGATATCGCCCGCTTGTGCTGTAGTAAGCTCTTTACGCTCATCTGCTTGCATCTCAACCATACGGCCAACACGCTCAGTTTTACCTGTAAATGCATTAAGGATAGTGTCACCCTTGTTAAGCACACCAGAGTAGATACGTACGAATGTTAACGCACCAAAACGGTCATCCATGATTTTGAATGCTAACGCTTTGAAAGGTTCGTCTGCAGATACAATTGCATGCTCGCCGTTTTCGTTACCTTCTTCATCCATAAGAGGTTGAGGATCAACTTCTGTAGGTGCAGGTAAGTAATCTACTACTGCGTCAAGAACAAGTTGCATACCTTTGTTTTTGAATGCAGAACCACAGAACGTAGGGAAGAATGCAAGGTCACGAGTACCTTTACGGATACAACGCTTGATATCTTCAACTGAAGGTACTTCACCTTCCATGTATGCTTCCATTAGGTCATCGTCTTGCTCTACAGCAGTCTCGATAAGCATTTCATGGTATTCGTCAACTTTGTCTACCATGTCTGCAGGAACGTCTTCGATTTTGTAGTTTTCAGGAAGACCAGTGTCATCCCAAACGTATGCTTGCTTGTTTAAAACGTCAACAACACCTACGAATTCATCTTCAATACCAATTGGTAAAGTCATGATAAGTGGAGTAGCACCAAGTACTTTTTGTACTTGCGCTGTTACACGGTAAAAATCAGCACCCATACGGTCTAATTTGTTTACGAAGATGATACGTGCAACACCTGATTCGTTCGCGTAGCGCCAGTTAGTTTCTGATTGTGGCTCAACACCACCAGAACCACAGAATACACCCACACCGCCATCTAATACTTTAAGTGAACGGTAAACTTCAACTGTGAAGTCAACGTGTCCAGGAGTATCGATAACGTTAAAACGGTGATCTTTCCAGAAACAGCTTACTGCCGCAGACTGGATAGTAATACCGCGCTCAGCTTCTTGATCCATGAAATCGGTAGTCGATTCACCATCATGAACCTCACCTGTTTTGTGGATAGTACCTGTAAGCTTTAGGATACGCTCAGTAGTTGTGGTTTTACCCGCATCAACGTGCGCGAAAATACCAATGTTTCTGTACTTCGATAAATCTGCCATTAATTTTACTCTTAATAAAGTCGATAAATTATTCGGCGGGAGTATAGCATTACTTAAAGCGAACATCACCATAGAAGTCGCTTAAAATGCAATCAATTTATAAAAAACTTGCTTTAAAGATATTTTGGGGTATGAGATAGGCTTGATAGGGGCCCGTTATAAACTGAATTTAAATGACTTAAGTGCTTAATAAGTGCAATGCAGTGATGGCATGAAGCATATAAAATTATTTTGCTCCATGCCCATCATTAGTAAAATTACTCAAAAGTCATGGTTTTGACTTTGTCGTTAATAACTAAATTACCCGCCGTTTTGGCTTTAATTTCATCAACACTTACTCCTGGAGCGCATTCTAACAAGTGAAAAGCGCCGTCTTTAATTTCTAATAAAGCGAGATCCGTAATTACTTTATTAATACAGGCAACACCGGTTAGTGGCAGGCTACATTCACTTAATAGTTTTGACTCACCATGTTTGTTTGCATGGGTCATGGTGCAAATAATATTTTTTGCCCCAGCCACTAAATCCATCGCTCCGCCCATACCTTTAACCAGCTTGTTAGGAATCATCCAACTAGCAATGTTGCCATTTTGGTCAACTTCAAAAGCCCCCAAAACAGTTAAATCAACATGCCCACCGCGGATCATGGCAAAGCTTTCTGCAGAATTAAAAATAGCGGCACCCGTAGCTGCGGTTACTGTTTCCTTCCCCGCGTTGATCATATCCGCATCCACTGAGTCAGCGTGTGGATATGGCCCCATTCCTAAGAGGCCATTTTCCGATTGCAACATCACCTCAATGCCTTCAGGCACATAATTCGCGACAAGTGTTGGTATACCAATGCCTAAATTGACGTAGTAGCCATCTTCGAGTTCCATCGCCACGCGTTTTGCTATTTGCTCTCGTGTTAATGCCATAACTATATACTCCTTATTGCTCGGCCGGTTGCGTTGTGATTTTTTCAATCCGTTTTTCAAATTCACCTTTAATAACACGGTCAATATAAATACCGGGTGTATGAATTTGGCTTGGCTCAAGCTCGCCAGGCTCTACAATTTCTTCAACTTCGAGCACGGTAATTTTACCAGCAGTGGCTGCCATAGGATTAAAGTTCATCGCCGTATGACGATAAATACAATTTCCATAGCGATCCGCTTTCCAGGCTTTTACAATAGCAAAATCACCGGTAATACTCGGCTCAAGTAAGTAATCACGGCCGTTAATATTGCGTGTTTCTTTGCCTTCGGCGACCGGAGTGCCCACACCGGTTGCGGTATAAAAGGCAGGAATGCCCGCACCACCAGCACGCATTTTTTCAGCTAATGTTCCTTGTGGCGTCAATTCAACATCTAACTCACCATTCAGTAACTGCTGCTCAAATAACCCATTTTCGCCCACATACGAGGCAATCATTTTACTAATTTGCTTGTCTTCAAGTAACAACCCTAATCCAAAGCCATCAACACCACAGTTGTTCGACACTAAGGTTAAGTCTCGGGTGCCTTGGCGCTTAATCTGTGCAATTAATCCCTCAGGAATACCACATAAACCAAAACCACCAGCAATAATAGTCATCCCGTCTTCAAGCCCTGCCATTGCTTCACTGTAGCTTGTTACTACTTTATCAAAACCTGCCATAATAACCCCTATTGTGCTGTCCAGCCGCCATCAATGGCGATCGCTTGAGCGGTAATATTTCGTGCGGCATCTGCCATTAAAAATGTCACGGTATGGTGTATTTCATCAAGCCCTATAAACGCCTTTTTTGGCATGGGTGCTAACATAATCGTGTCGATTACTTGCTGCTCTGAAATGCCATGCTCTTTTGCCTGCGACGCAATTTGCTGTTCAACCAAAGGCGTTTTCACATAAGCGGGGCAAACGGTATTTATAGTGATATTGGCATCCCCTGTTTCAAGCGCCATGGTTTTCGTGAAGCCAATTAAGCCATGCTTTGCTGCAATATAAGCAGACTTATATTTAGAAGCCACCATAGCGTGAATAGAACCAATATTAATGATTCGACCAAAGTTTTGCTCACGCATACGCGGCAATACCGCTTTACTCATCATTGCGGGGCCTACCAACATCACTTGCTGTAAGAGCAGCCACTTATCTGCAGGAAAGTCTTCAAGTTTTGCCACATGCTGTATTCCTGCATTATTAATTAATACATCGATAGGTTGCGTAAAGGTGTTAAAAAAGTCCTCAATCGCTTGGCTATCAGCAACGTTAAGTGCGTAACCATGAGCGTTACCACCCTGATTAACTATTTTTTGCGCTGCTTGTTGAGCCTGTTGCTCATTAAGATCGGTAACAATAATAGTATGCCCAGCAAGAGCTAACTGCTCAGCAATATAAAACCCTATTCCACTAGCTGCACCGGTAATTAAAACGTTTTGACTCATACTGCTATTCCTCTAAAAACTCACTTATAAGCTGCGCTTTAGGCAAGATTGAAAAAATGCCATCCAAATGTCCCCAACCGCCTTCAATTTCAGAAAGCTGAACGTCTTTCCCCAGCGACTTCATTGACTCATACACGGTTCGCATATTTTCAGGGCGTAGAAGTAGGTCATTGGTGGCAGGTAATAACAATGTTTTAGCGCTGACCTTTTTAAGTGCTGTACTTAAGTCTTGCTCCATACCGGCAGTAAACAGTTGTGATGCCCGTACCAAATACAATACGTGATTTGCATCTTGGGCTTTTGCTCTTGCCATGGCTCTTTGCGCCAGTGTTTGGCTTAATTTTGGCAAGGTACGAATGTCTTTTAACGCGCCTTCATCAAGTACGTTAAAGTCAGGGAAGCTAGCGTTATAAATAATCGGGTGCATCGCATCTTGGGTAATATTAAGCATGGTGGCGGCAAGTCCATCTAATGGGCGTTCCTTGTCGTAGTAATTACCTTGCCGCCAGTTTTTATCTAACCGAATTGGCAATGCCCACTTTTCAAGGGCAGCGACTGTCCATGCATCCATTTTTGCAGCGCCAATCACATGAATTAATCGCTCTACTTTATCTGGGTAACGCGTTGCCCACTCAAGAGCTTGAAACGACCCCATTGATGCGCCCATCACGGCATGTAACTTAGTGATACCTAGACTTTCGAGTAAACGCTTTTGCACATTCACAAAGTCAGTAATCGTAACCACAGGAAAATCTAAACCATATGGTTTACCTGTTTTGGGATTAGTTGACGCTGGGCCTGTGGTGATGACATTTTCATCATGCCAGTTGGCATTGACTAAGGTGTCAGAGCTGATCACAAAATACTTGTTAGTATCTATGGCTTTTCCTGGGCCAATTAACGCATCCCAGTACCCTGCTGCGGCGTCGTCGGCTGAATATTTACCTGCAGCATGAGAGGTTCCAGAAAAATAATGAGTGATCAAAATCACATTATCTTTGGCTTCGTTAAGCTCACCATAACTTTCCCAGCCAATATCAACCTGTGGCAACGTTGTACCTGAAACCGTTGTGAAGTTTTCAGTGCTAAAATGTTGCTTTTCTACTAGTAATGGCTCTGCTTTATCAGCGCCAAACACGGTACTACTAAATAAAAACAGCAACCCTATTATTAATATTATTCTCATTGCAATTCCTTAAAAAGTGATGAATAAGCTTAGTGCAAGAGCCACCCCAACCAATGGGATAACCACGGTCAATGCAGCTAATGGCCAATAAGCGCGTTGATGCGTTTCTTTACAAATGGCCCTGATGGTTGTGACCACGTAGCCATTATGTGGCAGGCTATCTAATGCACCAGAACTAATAGCAACCACTCTGTGTAATTGCTCTGGATTAACTCCCATATCCAAATATCCAGGAGCCACAAGCGGTAGTGCAATCGCTTGCCCGCCGGATGCTGACCCCGTTAACCCAGCTATGACGCTCACTGCAACAGCAGCCCCCACCAGCTCATTACCTGGCATATGAGTCATAGCATCAACAGCAGCAATAAAAGCCGGTGATACTTTAGCCACAGCGCCAAACCCAACTACAGCTGCAGTGTTACCTATCGCCACTAAGGCACCAGTGGTACCCATATTGATTGCATTGGCCATGTTATGGAAATACTTATAATTAATGACCACAATACTCAAAACACCACCAAGCAGCGCCACAATCAGCGCAGTTTGCTGTAAAACATCATGTAATATAAATGATAGAAGTAGCACCACCAGCAAAGGAATAACCCCGGTGATTGGGTGCGGCCGCTTACGCTCTAAAATAACTGGATCGTCGTCTCTAGCAGCAAAGCGCTCCCCTTTGGCAACCGCCTTTTTAATCATTTTATTTAGCCAAAAGTAACCTACTGTCGCCATAAAAATAGCCACCACTAAGCTTACTTCCCACGCGGCATAAGGTGAGGTACCTAAATGCTTTACGGGTATCCAATTTTGAATTTCAGGCGAGCCTGCAGAGGTCATAGTAAACGTCACTGAACCAAACGCTAACGTTGCAGGTATAAAGCGCCGTGGCAAATCAGCGTCTTTAAATAAACTGAGCGCCATCGGGTAAACCGAAAACGCCACAATGAATACGCTGACTCCGCCATAAGTCAGTACGGCACAAGCAATCACCACCGCGAGCACCGCATGCTTCATACCTAATTTGCCAACAATGTAACTGGCTACACTGTCTGCTGCGCCTGTATCTTCCATAAATTTACCGAACAACGAGCCCAGCAAAAACATAAAAAACCATGCGCTTAAAAATCCAGCAAAGCCATCCATATACGCGTTAATAAAATTACTATCGGCAGTCACCGGGAATATAGCCATCCCACTAGTTAGTGCAACCAACAATGCACATATTGGCGCGGCAATAAATAAATTGACCCCACGCAACGTTAAAATTATTAGCAGTATTAAACCGCCTAACAGCCCTATCATGCTCAGCATAGACATTCCTATAATTATTGTTATTACCCAGATGAGGTGACATCGCAGTAACTGCTGTTAGTTTTATCGCTCAGCGAAAATAAAGACATAACACTAAGGTACTACATGCTTTAAATTTGGCTTAAAAGCAAGATAAGTCAAGGTGTTAAAAACATATAGCACTATGGTACTAATTCATTTTTTAACACTATCTTCTACATTAAGTGCAGGTGACATGAGCAAACAAATAATCAACTAATAACAACAGGAACACACCAATGATAAAGCTCAAACAAAATATCACACCCGTTACACTCGCTGTTTCACTGGCCTTATTAAGCACAACAAGTGTGGCAGCTGAACAAGCCTCTACAGTAAAAAAAGCAGAGTTAGAGCGAATAGAAGTAACCGCTCGCAAAACCGTTGAAAACTTACAAGAAGTCCCGGTTGCCGTAACCTCAATTGGCGCACAAGAATTAGCAGAAAATGGCATTAGTGTGATGACCGAGGTACAGCAGTTTTCGCCCAACACCACACTACAATCAAGCCGAGGCACTAACTCTACTATCACTGCGTTTATTCGCGGTGTAGGTCAGCAAGACCCTCTCTGGGGTTATGAACCTGGTGTAGGTATTTACATTGATGATGTATACATCGCCCGCCCGCAAGGTGCCGTGCTCGACTTACTTGATGTGCAGCAAATTGAAGTATTACGTGGCCCGCAAGGTACCCTGTATGGCAAAAACACTATTGGTGGTGCAGTAAAGTATGTCACCAAAGAAATGAGCGGAGATGCAACGCTAAATATTCAAGGCACCGTAGGCAGCTACAGCCAAAAAGATTTAAAAGTTACTGGACAGCTCCCACTTATTGACGAAGAACTCTATGTTGGTTTTGGTTTTGCCACATTGAACCGTGATGGCTATGGTGAATTTTTAACGTCTGCGCTTGATAACCAAGATCGCGAAAACTACAACAAAGATGTTACCGCTGCACGGGTTACGCTAGAGTACACCCCAACCGATGACTTATTCTTTCGTTTAGCGTGGGATAAAACCGATGATGACTCTAACGCGAAAGGCGGGTATCGCTTACTTCCAAGCATATTAACTAATGCACCTGTGCCAGATAGCGTGTATGACTCTTATACTAGTTTACCAACATGGAACAAAGTAGAACTTGAAGGTATGAGCTTAACTGCTCGCTGGGATATGAGCGCAAACACCAGCATTAAATACGTTGCAGCAACAAGAGAAAGCTATTCACCAACCAATATCGACTTTGATAATACCTCTTTACCTATTTTTGATGTTCCAGCCATTTATGACGATGAACAAACCACGCATGAATTGCAGCTAAATCACAGTGGCGATGACTACAAATTAGTATCGGGCTTATATTACTATGATGGTGAATCTTGCGGCCAGTTTGAGGCTGTACTAGGTGTGCTTGGTCAAAGTTTAGGGGCCCCTGGGCTTACTCGTGAAGTAAGCGGTTGTAGCAACTCCACCAGCAAAGCAGCTTATATACAAGGAAGCTATGACTTTGATGAAAAATGGTCAATGACTCTAGGCGCACGCTATACCAAAGACAGCAAAGAAGCGATTGTAAATAATGGTCTTATTTTTGACGTTGTTTATCCTGAATCAGGTTGGATCCCAGGCTATGTACGCCCTGAAGGCCAATTAGTGCCTACCGTACTCGATGACAGCGAAGATTGGTCACGCTTTACACCTCGTGCCGGTGTGGAATACCAATACAATAACGACATTATGTTTTTTGCTAGTTACTCGCAAGGCTTTAAATCAGGGACATTTAATCCACGAGCTACAACAGCAGAACCAGCAGCAAGACCCGAAGTAGTTGACTCAATTGAGTTAGGCATGAAAAGCGAATGGAATGATAATTTACGCGCAAACTTAACCGTATTCACACTTGATCACAAGGATCGTCAGTATATTTCGGTATTACCTGGTGACAGCGCCGCAGATTTAAACCAGCGCTTAGGTAATATTGGCGAGTCTAAGTCTGATGGCGTTGAATTAGAACTTAGCTATATTGCAAGCGATGCACTAACTTTCGACGCGTCAATAGGTTACATCGACAGTAGTTTTGAAAATGTAATTGATACCAACCCTGATACCGGGGAAACATTTGATAAATCAGACCGTTTTAGTGTTTCAAACACCCCAGATCTAACTTTCAACTTAGGTGCTACCTATCGTTTATACACAGAAATGGGCGACTTCGTTATAAATGGTAATTACTATCACCGTGGTGATTACGCACTGTTCGAAGAAGATAGCCTCTTAACACAAGACGCCTACGGATTATTAAATATTGGTGTTACTTGGTACAGCACAGATGGCCATTGGACTGCGGGTATTTATGGTAAAAACCTAACCGATGAAGAATACATGATTGGTGGTTATCAGTTCGTGGCTCCTGATCCGTCAGATCCAACTGATACCAGCAAATACACGCCGGGTCTTGGTGGAGACAATACCTTGATTGGTTACTACGGCGACCCTCGCACAATATCACTCACTGTGGGCTATCGTTTTTAAAATTTAATTTAAGCGTTAAGGTTTGTCTGTATATCCCCACAGACAAACCTTGTTTCACATCGCAAAATCACATATAACTTAATGCATTGGAGACTATTTGAAATGGCTTGTGCTGTGAATACCATAATTGCTGATGACCACCCTTTATTCAGAAGTGCGCTACGTCAAGCAGCAGCGACTTCTGTACCAGAACAATATATCAAAGAAACCAGCGATATCGACGGGTTGTTTAGCTTATTAAAATCACACCCCGAGATAGAGCTGATATTTTTAGATTTAACAATTCCTGGCGCCAATGGTTTACAAGCGCTCTCGCAACTAAGAAATCAATACCCTGATATATTAATTATTATGGTATCGGCTAACGAAACCCCCACTATCATAAAACAAGCCATGAGCTTAGGTGCTGCAGGCTATATTCCAAAGTCATCATCCCTTGATGTGATCAGTGAAGCCATTGAACATGTACTCAATGGCGACTCTTGGTTGCCAACAGATATTGACTTAACTGATGTGGTTGTTAATGACGAACAGAGCAATTTTGCCCGCAACCTAGAAAAACTCACTCCACAGCAATACCGTGTACTCGCGATGATAGCCGACGGGCTTTTGAACAAACAAATTGCCTTTGAAATGTCGATTCAAGAAACCACCATAAAACAACATGTATCGGCCATTTTGCGAAAGCTGAATGTGTATAACCGTACCCAAGCAGGCATTTTGTTTAATCAGCTATCTCAAGTTGGTAAGTTAGAGGCGAGCTAATATAGTGTACGTCTCTAAGTCAGTCGTTTTATCATTCTTTTTAATGCCGGTGCTTTAAGTGGTTTGTACAATAAAGGATAACCTGCATCGAGTACGCGCTCGCGTATTTGCTCATCGTGGTTTGCAGTATTAACAATGGCAGGCAGCGTCATTAATCCTGCTTGTTCAATCACCTCAAGACCCGTTACACCGTCATCCAACTGATAATCAACAATAAGTAGCTGTGGTAGTGTATTTTCTGCTTTGAGTTGCTCAAGTTCAATTAAGTTAGTGGCCGTGGCAATTTCACAGCCCCAGTTTTCTAGCAACTGTTTCAGCGCTTCAAGTACATTACGATCGTTATCCACAAGCCAAATACATAAACGACCCAATTCAGTTTCTGAATTGGCAGGTACATGCGCAGTGGCTGGTGTTTTTAAACTAGGTTTGCATGGCATGGTTAAAGTAAATTGGGTGCCTTGATTAAGTTGCGACCCCATTACTAACGGGATCCCGAGTAAGTCACAAATTCGTTTGGTGATCGACAACCCTAAACCAAGTCCTTCAGCATTGGGTTTTTCACCCAATTGTTTAAATTCCTGATAAATACTCTGCTGATCACTAGTGGCAATACCTATGCCTGTGTCTTCAATCACAAACGACACATGGCGTTCATCAAGTAAGACTCTTAAGCGTACTTCACCGTGCTCAGTGTAGCGAATCGCATTACTTAGTAAGTTTCTTAGTACACGCTTAAGTAATGCTTTATCTGTGTAAATTCGCGCTTCACACGACTCAACAACAAAGCTGAGGCCTTTTTCTTGAGCAAGAGCTAAATAATCATTACGCAATGGCTCTATTAAACTACTCACATTAAATTCCGTTAGCTGTACTTTAAACGAGCCCGAATCGAGCTTAGTTAATTCCAAAATACTTGAAAGTAACTCTTCCGCACTGCCTAATGAATTTTTAATATTCATGGCTAGCTCTTTAAGCTCAGTATCTTGAGCTTTTTCGTTCATCAGCGAGCAAAACAAACTTGCTGCATTAAATGGCTGCAATAAATCGTGACTCGCTGCGGCAAAAAAACGCGTTTTACTTACTGTTGCTTGCTCTGCTACTTGCTTAGCTTTAGAAAGCGCTTGGTTAGCCTGTGTTAATGCCGCAGTTCGCGTAGCCACTTGTTCTTCAAGACTTAAATTAGCTTGTGTTAGCGCTTTTTGTTGTTTTACAAATTCACTTATGTCGGTATAGGTCGTTACAAATCCACCGCCAGGTAAAGGGTTACCTTGCATTTCAAATACTCGCCCATCGTTGTGAGCACGCTGATATTTATAAGCACTACCTTGCTTTAAATACGCTAAACGCTTATCAACTTCAGTATTAATATCCTCACCACGAAATAAGCCTCGCTCAGCGTTAAAGCGAATAATATCGGCAACAGGTCGGCCTATATACAAAGCACTTTCAGGATAATTAAACATCTGCTTATAACCTTGATTCCAGGCTACCAAACGAAGTTCCCTATCAACTACGCTAATGCCTTGCTGAATATTTTCAATGGTAGATTGCAGCAAATCACGATTAAATTTAAGTACTTGGCTAGCTTCATCTACAAACTCGGCGACTTGTTCTAAAGGCTGACGCTGCTCATTTTTCGCTACATCTAAAATTAGCCGTGCTGATGCGCCACCAATAACCGCTGACATTTCACGCTCAACTAATAACTCAAGCTCAACATTAGCAATCCGCTTCCATTGGCTTTTTTCATGTGGGAAATACTGCTGCACTAAAGAGTGGCTCGCGTCTTTTTCAGCAAAACGCTGTAATAATGCACCTAGGTCTTCATAATTGAGTGGCTGTAATGCAGTGTTTAATCGCGAGTCGTTTAATTGTGAAATAAACTTATTGCTTTGCAGACGCTCAGCAAGCGTTGCACGGCTAAATAGTGGTACAAGCAAATACACTAGTGTATTAACCCCTAACGACAATAGTAATGATTGGCTTATACTTTCTAAACTCAATGAAAATAAATCAGTTGGAGCCAACCACTTAATATTCCACGGTCCTTCAACTAACCAACTGCTTTGGCTGCCTAAGCCACTAGCCAAGTTCGGTAGTAATAGAGTGTACCCCCAAATAACAAAGCCGCTTAAAATCCCAAACTGTGCACCACGACACGATGCGTGTCGCCACCACAAACCAATGATCATCGCAGGAGCAAATTGTGCCACCAAGGTAAACGACATTAACCCAACACTGGCTAGCGTGGTAGTTTCTGCAAGCACTCTATGAGTGAAATAGCTAAGTAACAATATCAGCACAATCACTATTTTACGCGCATGCAGCAAGTGATTTTTATCTAGCCCTCGGCTACTTGAAGTTAACTGTGAACGACGTAAGATAAACTGATTGATAAAATCGTTAGTGATCATCACCGACAAAACAATTGACGAGATGATTACCATACTGGTAGCCGCCGAAAAGCCACCTAAAAAGGCAAGTAAGGTTACCCCGCTATTGTCTGCCGCCATTGGCAACGCTAATACAAAGGTATCTTGACCTACACTATTGCCGTTAAAGTAAACCAGCCCCGCATAAGCAATGGGTAATATAAATAAATTAATGGCCAATAAATAAAGCGGAAATAACCACCGAGCGGTAGCCAGTTCATTATTATTGTTATTTTCAATAAAGCTCATATGAAACTGGCGTGGTAAACATAACGTTGCCAGTATCCCTAAAAAAGTATGCGCAACATATACATAAACAGGGCTTTGAGTTGCCGCAACTTGATTAGGTATATTTAGCGCTAGTGCTTGCTCGTAGAGTGCAACTGGGCTATCAAATAAAACAAAACAGACATATAAACCCACCCCAATAAAAGCCAGTAACTTTACTATTGATTCAAAGGCAATACTGGCGATTAGTCCAGGGTTATGCTCGCTAGGTTTAAGCCTTCGGGCACCAAATAAAATCGCAAATAAAGCCAATAATAAAGTGATATAAAACGTACTATCAGCCCACACTTGGTTACTTTGAGTAGGGGCTCGGTCGGTGACTAAGTTGATGCTCTGCGCAGTTGCACTTAGCTGAAGAGAAATATACGGCACAATCGCTATTACTGAAATAAGTGAGATCAGCCCTGACAGACTTGACGACTGCCCATATCTCGTAGCAATAAAATCAGCCAATGACGTGAGTTTTTGTTGTCGACAAATATGTGCAATACGGCAATACAATTGCCAGCCAAAAATAAATAATATAATAGTGCCCGCATAAGTTGGTGCTAACCACCAACCATTACTTGCGGCTTGCGCAGTTGTGCCATAAAAAGCCCATGAGGTACAATATACACCCAGTGACAGACCATAAATCATACCTTTGAATGGCAGCACCTTACGCCTATCTGCCCACCCCGCCACTGCAAATAATACTCCTAGGTACACCACGGCAATAAGGCTAATAAACCAAATAGAAAACATATTTTTGTTCTTGTTATTATTTTTATAATACTTAACTTAGCATAAGGAGAATTGCAGCAAAAATCAGCCCTTACTTTAGTGCTATAAATGAACAAAAAGTTAAAATAAGAATTATTTGCATTTAGATGTTGACAGTTACTTAGATCTAACTGATAATCAAT